>PWLT01000226.1 GCA_003558415.1 Hyphomicrobiales bacterium | reverse complement strand
CCCGCCGCTCTCACATAGCCCAGCATGGCGCCCCCTTGCATGTCCGGGGGCGATCATAAAAGATGCCGCGCGAACAGGAAAGTCGCCGTGATGGACCCCGTGTTTCCCATTTTCCCCGATCCCGACGACGCGCGCCTGACGCGGCGCGTGCGTGGCACCGACCAGAGCGGTGCCGCGACCGAGATTTCGGTGGTCGAGGAACGCCCTCTGACGATCTATCTCAACGCGCAGGAGATCGTCACCGTCGTGGTGCCCACCCGGCGCGGCGCATCCGACGCCGCAGAGCAACCGCACCATTCCCATCGAGGCCGGCGACACTGCTCCTGTTCTTGCCGAGATCGATGCCGATCATCGCAATGCTCAGGGGTCCGCTCCTTCCTCTCTCCGACACCGGCTTTCCTGCCTCCAACGCAGTGAGCCATCCGCATTCCGGCGTCGGAGGCGTCAACCGCTTCGCTGTTTCATGTCGGCGGTATCGGTGCCTCACCGGAATGCGCACTCCGCCTGCGAAAGTTGAAGGCCGCGCCGGCACGGCTTCTCGCTCGGAGCTGGGTAAGCGGTGGCCAGCCTGCCGGGCGGGTTCCTCATCTCATCCGCGCAGTCCCGGAAGGAACAGGACGAGCGCCGGAAATGCCAACAGGAGAAGGATGCGCACCACATCGGCGGCGATGAACGGAACAACCCCGCGCATCACATCGCTCTGGCGAAGGTTCGCCACGACGCCCTGTATCACAAAGAGATTGATGCCGATGGGCGGCGTGATAAGCGCGATCTCGGCCACCGATACGACCATGATGCCGAACCAGATCGGATCATAGCCCAGAGAGATGACGATCGGGAACACGACCGGCACCGTCAGCAGGATCATCGACAGGGCATCCATGAAACAGCCCAGGATGATGTAGAACAGCAGGATGATCAGCATGATCACGGTCGGAGACAGGCCCGATTCCGTGACCCAGCCGGTCAGCAAGCGGCTCAAACCGGTGCTTTCGAGGAAGAAGTTGAACAACGCCGCCCCGATCAGGATGAAGAAGATCATCGCCGAGGTGCGCGTCGTCTCGAGCGCGGCCTCCTTGAGATCGGTCAGCGAAGCGCGCCGCCACAGCGCCAGCGCAAAGGCCCCCACCGCGCCCACGCTCGCCGCCTCGGTGGGCGAGAACCAGCCCATGTAGAGCCCGCCGATGACCACCACGAAAAGCAGAATCGCGGGCATTGCCCCGCCGGCGCGTTGCTTGCTCTCTTCCGGCGGTGGCATCCGGGCCTGATCGAGCAGGCCGGGACGCAGACGGATGCTGATCATCACGGCCGCCGCATAGAGCAGCACGGCCAGCAGCCCCGGGATCAGCGCGCCCGCGAAAAGCGCGCCGATCGAGGTCTCGGTAAGCAGCGCATAGATCACGAGCAGCACCGATGGCGGAATGAGCACGCCCAGCGTGCCGGCCGCTGCAACCGTCGCGGCGCTGATGCTGTCGGCATAGCCGGCGCGGCGCATCTCGGGCACGGCGATCCGCCCCATCGTCGCCGCCGTGGCCAGCGAGGAGCCGCATATCGCGCTGAACAGCGCACAGGCGCCGATCGAGGCCAGCGCGAGCCCGCCGCGGATACGCCCCACCGCGGCATTGGCGAGATCGAACAACCCGCGGGAGATGCCCGCCCGGGCCGCGAAAACACCCATGGCGACGAACATGGGCACGACGGACAGGCTGTAGGGAAAGACCGCGTTGAACGGGGCCGTCCCGAGGATGAAACCCGCACCGAAAAGCCCGCGCAGCACTCCGAACCCGACCACCCCGGCCACCGCCATGGCGATGCCCACCGGCACACCCAGCAGCGTCATCAGGAGCGCACCCGCAAAACCTATGAGGCCGATGACAGGTTCGCTCATTGCTGGACCGTACCGCGTTCGGGGCCCAGCCGCAGGAACTGGCGCAACATCAGGCCCAGGGTGGCCGGAATCGAGAGGATCAGCCCGATCAGCATCGGCCCCCAATAGTAGATCATCGGGATGGCGATCGCCTGGCTGCGGTCACGCCGCTCGAGAACCTGCAGGAAGCCGTCATATGTGCGGAGCGCAAGGATCGTGACGAAGACGAGCATCAGGACGCTCACCGCGATGAGAACCGCCCGACGCCACCCTTTGGGAAGTTGATCAAGCACGATCTGCACGCGCACATGGCCATCCGACAGGAAGGTATAGGGCATGGCCAGAAACACGCCCGATATCACAAAGAGCTGGACGAGATCCACGATGCCGCGCACGCTGCTGCCGAACGGGCGCAGGATCACATCCACAAAGGTCAGGGCGGCAGCGGCCCCCAGCGACACCGCCCCGAGCAGGGCCAGAATCACCGAGAGCCGCTCCGCGAAGCGCACGAAGCCGTAAAGTGCGCCCATCATAGCGAGTTCACGTCAGCGCGCGTCACCGGGCCTCGTAAGCCTCCTGATACTCGGCCACCAGTTCCTGCGCGCGCGCATAGATCTCGCGCGCATTGGCAACGCCTTCGCCCTCGAGTTCGTCGAGCCACTCGTCGACCACAGGTTCGAAGTGCTCCACCCAGGCTTCGCGCTCCTCATCGGTCAGGGTGATGATCTCGTTGCCCTGCTCCAGCGCGGCCTCCTTGCCCGGCGCATCCCATGCCGGCCAGTATTCGCCGCCCGTGCGCTCCACCAGCGGCCGGTAGGAGGCCGCATCCACGCATTCGCGCACGTTATCGGGCAGGTTGTTGTAGGTGTCCTCGTTCATGGCGAACCAGAAAGAGGTCGTGTAGAGGCCGACCTCGGAGTGATAGTCGAGCACTTCCGCCAGCCCGAAGCCATAGACGGCCTCATAGGGGAAGACCGTGCCGTCGGCCGTCCCGCGCGAGAGAACCTCGTAGGTCTCGCCCGGGGGCACGCCCACGGCCGTGGCGCCAAGGCTCTCGACCATGAGGTTGACGGACGGCGCGGGGCTGCGAATGCGCAGGCCCTCCACATCGGAGGGAACGCGCACGGGCGTGCCCCGGGTATGGATCAGCCCCGCGTCATGGGCATGCAGGGCAAGGACATGGATGCCCTCATATTGCTCGGAGATGAGCCCTTCCTCGTAAAGCGTCCACAGCGTGTTGGAATTGGCAAAGGCGCTGCGGGCGAGAAGGGGTGTGTCGATCACGGTCGCGGCGTCAAAGCGCCCGCGCGGCAGGTGATTGAGCCCGTGGGCTATATCGAGAAGCCCGGCACGCAGATGATCCTCGAGCCGCGTCACCGCGCCAAGCTGCGAGCCCGCCGTGTGAAAGTCGAACTGAACCTGACCGTCGGTGCATTCGCTGACCTGTTCGGTCCAGTCGATCGCGAAATCGGCATGCGGCCCCGCCCCGGTGGGCCAGAGGTGGCCGAAACTGAGCGTGATCTCCTGGGCGGAGACGCCCGTGGCGCCCATGGCCGCAATCGCGGCGGCGCTGGCGAGCAATCTGGTGCGTTTCATCGTGAACCTCCCATGTTCATTTCTGGGGGCGAGCCTACTGACGCTTGGACGGGCTGGCAAGCAATCGGTCGCGCCCGGATCACTCCAGCTCGACCGCGACAGTCCCAGGGCCCGACAAGGTGAGCGCGATCCGGGCGGGGCCGCTCACGGGGCGCCTCGGTGGGTGGGTTCCGCACAGCCCTGATCGGCCGGCCAGCTGCGCGCGCGAAGCTTGCGATCGAGTATTGCTGCTCGGACGGCGTGCGTGATCGTGGCGCTCCCGTGACGACCTTTTCCCATAGTGCTTCCTTCAATTCCTGAGAACGGATCGCACCATCAAACCATAGGATCAAACAGCGCCAGCTTTCGTTGCCGGTTTCAACGAGTTCGCAGTGGTGGGTGAGCCGGTCGAGGAGCGCGGTGGTCACCCGAGCCTCGGGTAGAACCTTGCCATCGACGCAAGCCGGCCCTCGTCTGCCATTGGGGCATCACGGGATACCGGTCGGACGCGGATACTCACGCAGTCCGCAGCGAAGCCGACTGGCCACAGGCCGCGATGCGGACCATCCGGCCGTTCGCCAAGGGGCTCGCCGAGGACGCTGAGATAGGCCTGATGCACCGCCACACTGATCTGCATCAGCGCAATATGTGCGAGGCGGGGTTACCGTGCCCGAAAGGCGCCAAAAGGGACGTGCCCTTCGCCGCGCTCAGGCGCGCGACATTCGGGTTTGCGGGCGGCCTTGCCGGGAAAGGACCACATCATGCCCTCAATGGATGACATGCGTCTGGGTGGAACCCCGCTCGACCCGTTTCTTTACGCCGCTGTCGGCGAAGATCGAAACGGCAATACGGTCACCATGCTGTCCACGCTGGCCCGGCTGGGGCTGGAACCTTGGGACACGGCCGCCAACCTGGCCGAACTGGCCCCGGAAGAGGCACGCACCCGCCTCGGTGATCTGCTCGCCCGGTTCAGGGATGTGCCGGCCCTCGGGCGCGATCATGCCGCGATCACGCTGCGCCTGATCGAACTGCTGCCGATAGCCACCGCTCGCCGGGCCGGTGGGACACTGGAGCGACCCGCGCCTGCCGGCGCGATGGGCCCTGGCTCTATCCTGGCCCTCCTGATGTTGATCCTTTACCTTGTGCAAGCTCTCTTCCTCGGCTCGGACGAGGCTGGAAACTGAGGTGGTTCGGCGCAGGGGGAGGCACCGCAACGGAGACGAACATGCACCCCGACGAAGACCTCTGGCGGCTTGAAGAGGCGTTCTGGACCAGCGGCAGGGACAGCGCGCGCGCCACCACGGCCGAAGGGGCAATCGTGATCTATCCCTACCCGCTGGGGATCCTCCAAGGCGACGATATCTGGGCGCATCTGCCGGCCAATACCGGCTGGCGAATGATCGAGATGGCCGATCGGAGCGTCAACCGGCAGGGGGTGGTCGCGGTCCTGGCCTACCGCGTCCAGGCACAGAAACCCGGCAGCCCGATATATGAGGCGCTCTGCGCCTCCACCTGGTTGAACGACGCCGGACGCTGGCTGCGGTTGTCGCACCAGCAGACCCCGGTGACATGACCAGCTGAAACTCCTCGAAACCGAACGAAGGCGGCAGGACAGGTCTGTCCGCCGCACCGGAAAACGTTGCCGCCGGGCCAGGATGGTGGGCACTGAGTGCCAGATCTGCCCCAGCCGACACTTCAGGCGAAGACGGACACAGCCGGGGAAAAACACTTGACCAGCATGCAACATCAGACGATCCTGCCCCCAAGTGGCACTTCACTTGGGGAATGCTGGTGTAACGTTGGAGACAAGTGCCATGGTTCGGGCAACAGCTGTTTGGTTCACGAAGGGTTCGTTTCTGTCGGTCGGCGTTGCTTTGCTCGCATCCTGCGCTGCCACTCCGCCTGCGGGCATGCAGACCTACCGCCTGATCGACCCACCAGGACAGGCACAGCCGCGCTCGGCTCCGACTCCGGCTCCGGTCTCGGCCTCCTGGTATGGGGAAGGCCGCTCCATCGCCCAGCTGGAGCAGGCCAGCCGGGAATGCTCTCAGCTTGCCGAGCGCGAAGCTCCGGGGCAGGTGGCGCCGCAACGCCAGGTTCGCATCATGCAACAGTGCATGTCGGAGAGGGGCTTTCGTTCGGTCAATCTGCCGGAGTGTTCGGACAGGATTCGACAGGCGGCAATGGCCGCCGGCCCCAGCGGGCGCACGGTAATGCCGCCGCTGGCGCCGGACGCCTGTGTGATGATACTTCCTTCGGGCGAGGAGCCGATCATCCCCAACCCTTCGGAATACACCTGAGGAACCCGGCCCCTTCGCCTGCCAGGGCATCAAGGCCAAATAAGGTTTGCCGAGGAGGGCGCACCAGAGGCAGGAGTCCGCGCCAGGCCGCTGACATGAACTGAAGCCTGCACGCAGGCGTGCTCCTGGACAGGCCGGGCCAGGTTCTGGACTGCACTGCACCCTTGGACCAGGTCGAGGGGTTTTCAGCTCCGCGCAAAGCCCCGGTAAAGCAGGGCAACTCCGGCCACGATACCGGCCACGCCGCCCAGCACATACCACATTGTGTTTTCGGTATAGCGGCCGGTAAGAGCCTCCGACAACTGGTCGACCGGCGCATTCGAGGCGCGCCATGCGAAGAAGAGCAGCACGACACCCAATGCAAGTGCGACAATGCCGCCGATGGTGGATTTTGACATGATCTGTTCCTTCGGGATGGG
>PWLT01000303.1 GCA_003558415.1 Hyphomicrobiales bacterium | reverse complement strand
CCACTACCGCTCGGTCAGCTTCAACTCGATGCGGCGGTTCTGCGCGCGCCCCTCATCCGTCGCGTTGGAGGCGACGGGGCGGTATTCACCGAAGCCCGCAGCGGCCAGCCGGTCCGGCGGAAAGCCGAGCTCCTCGACCATGTAACGCACGACCGACAGCGCCCTGCCCTGGCTGAGCTCCCAGTTGTCGGAGAACTCCCCACCACCCGCGAGCGGCAGGTTATCGGTGTGCCCGTCGATGCGCACGATCCAGTCGATCTCATCGGGGATGTCTTCGGAAACGGCGCGGAGAAGCTCCACCACGCTGCCGATCTGACTGCGCCCGCCCTCGGCAAGCTCGGCCGACCCCAGCTCGAAGAGCACTTCGGAGGAAAACACGAACCGGTCACCCACGATGGAGACCCCGTCGAACCCGGCAAGGATCTCGCGCATCCGCCCGAAGAATTCGGATCGGTAGCTTTCGAGCTGGCGGGCCTCCTCCTCCAGGCGCCGGCGCTCGGCTTCCTCCAACTCGGCGCGGCGGCGCTCCTCCGAAGCCACCCGTGCAAGCGCGGCGTTCAGCCGGCTGCCCAGCGCCTCTATCTGCACCTGCTGCTCGACATCGCGGGCGACGGCATCGTCGAGCAGCGATTGCAGCGAGGCCACATCGCGGCGCAGCGCCGCGATCTGCTCGCTCAGCGCGGCGGCGCGGCGCTGGCTCGCGGCCGCGTCAAGCTGGCTTTCGGCCGAGACCTCGCGCTCCTCCTGCAGCAGTCGCTCGGCGGTGGCGAGCAGCTCGGCGCGCTGTTCGGCCTCGCTGAGCGCTTCGGCGGCTTCGCTCTCCGCCGCGCGCCGCGCGGCCAGCGCCGCGGCGAGGTCCCGGCGCAGCGCGTCGCGGTCGCTCTCGGCGCGGGCGCGTTCCTGCTCCAGCTCAGCGGCGGTTTCCTCGCGCTCGGCCAGTGCGGCGGCAAGGCGTGCTTCAAGCTCTTCGCGGGTCGTCTCGACGCGCTCCAGTTGCGTCTCGGTCGCGGCGAGCGCGGCCTGCGTCTCTTCGTGCTCCATGAGCGCTGCGGCGAGGCGCAGCTCGAGATCCTCCTGCTGCGTTTGCGCGGCGGCGAGAAGCGTGAGCGTCTCCTCCGCGCGGCGCCGCTCCTCCTCCAGCGCCAGCGACATCGCCGAAAGCTCGGCATCGGCATCGCGAAGCCGCGCGCGCAGAGCCTCGGCGGCGGCCATCTCGGCCAGCCGCGCGGCTTCCTCGGCGCTGAGTTCCTCCTCCAGCCCGGCGAGGCGTTCGCGCAGGGCCTGGGCCGCCGCTGCCTCTTGCAACCGCTCGGCTTCTTCCCGGCTGAGCGCCTGTTCGAGTTCAGCCGCCCGCGCGGCGAGTTGCTCGCGCCGGGCCAGTTCCTCCAGCCGCGCGGCCTCCTCCTCGCTGAGCGCGCTTTCAAGCGACGCGATGCGCGCGCGCAGCCGCTCCTCAAGCGCGGCGGCGGCGGCCTCGGCGGCGGCCCGCGCGGCCTCCTCGTCACTCACCGTGCTTTCAAGCGCATCGATACGTTCGCGCAGATCGTCCTGCAGGGCCAGCGCGGCGAGCCGGGCGGTCTGCTCCTGGCTGAGCGCGCTCTCGGTCTCGGACAGCTCGGCGCGCAACCTCTGCTCTAGAGCTGCCGCAGCAGCAAGCGCGATATCCTGCGCGCTGCGTTCGCGCTCGCTCTCACCGAGGCGCTCCTGCAACGCGTCGGCCGAGGCAAGCGCCTCCAGCCGCGCCGCCTCGGATTCCGACAGGCGGGTTTCGAAATCCTCCATCCGGTCGCGCAGTTGCAGCTCCAGTTCGGCGGCTGCCGCAAGCGCACGCTCGCGTGCCGCTTCCTCATCCGACAGGGCGGTTTCAAGCTCGCCCACACGCTCTTCGAGCGACTCCTGCGCGGCGAGCGCGGCAAGCCGCGCCGCCTGTTCCTCGGTCAACTCCGACTCGAGCACGGCGACGCGCTCGCGCAGCCGTTCCTCGAGCGCCGCCGCGGCAGCCATCGCCGCCTCGCGCGCGGCTTCCTCGGCCGAGAGTTCGGCGCGCAGCTCGGCGCTCTGTTCCTCCAGATCGGTCACCATCGCCAGCGCCGCGAGCCGCGCCGCGCGTTCGGCCTCCAGCCCGGCCTCGCGCTGCTCCAGCAGCGACGCAAGCCGGGCGCTTTCCTCCTGCGTCTCATCGAGCCGCGAGAGCGCATCGGCCAGGCTCGCCTCACGCTCGGCCACGCGCGCGCGCATCTCCTCCAGCGCCGCCTCGACCGCCTCGCGCTGAGCAGCGGCGAGCCGGGCGGCCTCCTCCTGCGCGTCGATCTCGTCGCGCGCGCGGGCGAGCGCGAGTTGGAGCGCCTCCTGCTCGGAGATGAGCACAGTGCGCGCGGCCTCCAGTTCCTCCACCTCGGCGGCCAGCGCGGCGCCCTCGGCGCGGGCGGAATCGCGCTCGGCCAGCAGCGTGGCGACCTGTTCCTCGAAGCTCGCGATGCGCCCGCGCGCCTGGCTGAGCTGGCCCTCGGCCCGGGCAAGCTGCGCGGTGAGCCCGGTGATCATCGCCGTCTGGGACTCCGCCTGGGCTTCAGCCTCCTGCAAGCTGCCCGAGAGGCTGTCCACCTCGCCCTCAAGTGTGGCGACCTCATCGCGCGCAAGGCCGAGCGCATCAGTGAGGCTCGCCACTTCGGCGGTCAGCGCGTCGAGTTCGGTGTCCTGAGTGGTGATCGTCTCGCGCAGGACGAACTGCACGATCATGAAGATCGACAGCACGAAGAACAGCACCAGCAGCAGCGCCGTCATCGCATCGACGAACCCTGGCCAGATCGATGCGGTAAAGCGCTGCCCGGGCCGGCGGGAGAGCGCCATGGCTCAGCCTCCCCTGCCGGGCGGCGCGTTCATCCCGCTGCGCGAGAGCTGGCGGATCGCATTGGTCAGATGCGCGATATCACTGCGCAGATCGGTGACGCTTTCCTCGCGCCCGGCGGCCATCTCCTCAAGAATGCGCAGAAGCTGCGCGTCGATCGAGCGCAGCCGCATGCGCGCCTCGGCATCCGTCTGATCGGCCTCGCCACCGCCCGACGCCTCAAGCGCGGCAATGATGCGTTCCTGACCCGAGGCGATGCGGCCCAGCGCCTCGGCGGTGGAACCTTCCTCATCGACCCGCTCGGCCAGCCGTTCGACCGAGCGGGCAAGACTGAGCAGCCGCTCGTCGAGCTGATGATTGTTGTGCTCCGCGCGGGTCTGGACCGCCTGCATCGCCTCCATCTGCTCGGACATCTGCTCCAGCACGCCCACCAGCGCGTTCTGGTCGGTTCCACCCTCGCCGTCGCCGGCGACCAGCCCCAGCCGGGTGATCGTGGAGAGCCATTCCTCGAGCTGGCGGTAGAAGCGGTTCTGCCCATGCCCGGCGAACAGCTCCAGCAGCCCCACCACCAGTGAGCCCGCAAGCCCCAGCAGCGATGAGGAAAACGCCGTGCCCATCCCGCCCAGCTGCGCCTCGAGCCCCGACATCAGCCGGTCGAAGACCGCGATGGAGCCCTCGCCCTCCTCGGGCGCGAGCGAGCGGATGGTTTCCACGACCGCCGGGACGGTGATCGCCAGCCCGTAGAATGTGCCCAGCAGCCCGAGGAAGATCAGCAGATTGATGATATAGCGCGTGATATCGCGCTCCTCGTCGATGCGGGTGGCGACCGAATCGAGGATCGAACGTGCGGAACTGGCCGATATCTGGTTGCGCGCGCCGCGAGAGCGCAGCAGCGAAGCCAGCGGCGCCAGCAGCCGCGGCGCGATGGTGATGTCATGGCCAGGCGTCTCGGCGGCAAAGCCCTCGATCCAGTTGACCGAGGATGACAGCTGGATCACTTGCCAGAAACAGGCCACCACCCCGATGATGAAGACCAGACCGATGAAACCGTTGAGCCAGACATTGGCGAGAAACACGCCAGAGACGCGCGGAAATGCCAGATAGGCGCCAATACCCACCAGCACCAGCACGATCAGCATCATCGTGATCTGGCGCACCGGGTGGGAGAACTGCGGCTCGGCCTCGTATATGATGGGTCGTCTCATGGACCCGTCCTAACGCTTTTTCGCTTTTGCAGAAAGATACGCGCGCGGGCTTTCGGTGCCAACACGCAATCGGGTGGCGTTCAATAAGCTGTCTGTTATCCGGTGAGAGCGCGCACCCGCTCGGCCAGCCAGGACAGATCGGGGTCCTCGATGCCCAGTTCGGCAAGGTGCGACGCGGTGTTCCACAGATACTCCGTGTTCGGGCCGCGCCCGCCATGCGCGCGGGCGATGATCGCGGCCTGCTCCTCCAGCGGCAGATTGCCGCAATATTGCGTGTGTTCGGCGTCGATGACGTAGGTCACCGCCTCAACCTCTCGGCCGCCCTCGATGGTGACCGGCTGGAGCGTTTCGAGATAGGCCGCCGAAATCAGCTCGCGCGCGCGCAGGTAGTCCAGCGTCTCCTCGCGCCACTCGGGCGGCACAGCAAAGGCCACGCCGTCGCAGGCGGCCGCTGGGGCGGCGTCGAGCGCGAGCACCAGCCCCGGCGCCTCGGGCGTGCCGCGGTGGTGGATCGAGCGCATGCAGAACGAGCGCCGGAACCCGTCAAGCCGCGCGAGCCGGCGCTCGGCATGATCGAAGCCGGGGTTCCAGATCAGCGACCCATAGCCGAAGACCCATAGCGGATGTGAACTCATCAGACTGGCCCTCCAGTTCGCGGGCATGTAAACAGCATTCGGAACAGTTTCGAAAGGCCCCTGATGCGCATCCTGCTTGCTGTCATGCTTCTTGCTGCGGCGGGCTGGAGCGGCTCCTGGTTCGCCGGGGCGTGGCTGGCCGAGCACAGCCTCGCCGGCTGGCTCGAGGACCGCCCCGCCGCCGGGCTTGTCACCGGGCATGAGGGCATCGCGGTGCGGGGGTTTCCCCTGCGCTTCGAGATCTCCATCGAAAACCCGCAGTTGCGCGATCTTGGGTCCGGGACGGCCTGGTCGGCCCCCCGGATCACCCTGGGCGCGCCCGGATACCGGCTCACCCGCCTTGCGGCCGAATTGCCCGAGGGCGCGCGCTTCGATCATCCCGAGGGCGGGCTGTCGCTCTCGACCGGCGCGCCGGCGCCGCGCGCGACGCTCAACCTGAGCGGCCTGCGGAGCCTGGTGTTTGAGGACGCGGCGGTGTCGGGTGACGCACTCGTCTTCGCCACGCAGGATGGCGCGCAGACGCGGCTGGACCGGCTGCGCCTGTCGCTGCGCCGCGCCGATGGGGGCGAGGCGCATTATCACCTCTCGCTCGCGGCGGAGGAACTCGCGCCGGATGCGGACTGGCTGGCGGCCGAGCCTTTTCGTAGCCCGCCCCCGGACGTCATCGAGGTGATCGGGCTGGAGGCAGCGCTGGAGTTGGACGCCCCGCTCGACCGCGAGGCGTTTGCTGCCTATCCGCCACCGCGCCTCACCTCGCTGACGCTGAGCGAGACCCGCATCCAGTGGGGGAGCACGCTGCTGGAGGCTTCGGGCGCGCTTGTCATCGGCGCCGATGGGCGGCCCGAGGGTGTTATCGACTTCTCCGCGCGCGACTGGCAGCGACTGCTCGACGCGGCTGTGGCGCTGGAATTCGTGAATCCCGAAATCGCCCAGACCTGGGAGCGCGCCCTCGACTTCCTGGAAGAGGAAGGCGAAACAGCGGGCCAGCTTGACGTGGCCCTGCGCTTCACGGAAGGACGGATGCGGCTGGGGCCCCTTCCCCTCGGCCCCGCGCCACGCGTTACCGGCAGGTAGCCCGAAGCCGATCCGCCCCCCTAGCTCTTCACCGGCAATAGGCGTTGCGGCGCTGGGCGGTGTCGTAGTGGAAGTGATCCTCGTGATGGCCGTCGGAACCCGGCCCGAGCGTGGTGGTGAAGGTGCCGCAGGCGGCGCGATGTGCGGCGCGCAGGATCGGCCCCTGATGCGGGTCTTGCCATCCCTCGAGCACGCTGATCGCCTCGCCGCTGGTCAGGTGGATCGCGGAGATGTCGATCGCGCGGCCCTTGCCATGTTCGGACACCGGCGCGCCGCGCCTGTGGTTGCGGGTGCGGCAGACATAATGGGCTGCAACGCGCAACTGCGCGGGCGCGGTCGCCGCCGATGCCAGCGCCGGGCGCAGCGCATCGCGCACCCAGTTGTTGAGCGCCCGCGCGGTAT
>PWLT01000070.1 GCA_003558415.1 Hyphomicrobiales bacterium | reverse complement strand
CTCGGTGGCGTTCACCATCGCAGTGATCGCGCTGGGCGCCAAGATGGCCAAGGCCGACGGAACGGTAAAGCGCGACGAGGTCACCGCCTTTCGCGAGGTCTTCGCCATCCCCCACGGCGAGGAGGGGAACGCCGCGCGCGTGTTCAACCTCGCCAGTCAGGACGTGGCCGGCTATGACGCCTATGCGCGGCGCATCGCGCGGATGTTCGGGCCCGGGGATGCGGTGCTGATCGACCTGATGGAGGGGCTGTTTCACATCGCCATGGCCGACGGCGTCTATGACCCGCGCGAGGATGCGTTCCTGCGCGATGTCGCCGGGATTTTCGGGCTGAGCGAGCGCTGCTTTCGCTGTCTCAAGGCGCGCTTCGTGCCCGACGCGCCGGCCGATCCCTATGACGTGCTCGAGGTGTCGCCGGATGCGCCGATGCCCGAAATCCGCAAGGCCTGGGCGCGGGCGGTGCGCGAAAGCCACCCCGACCGGATGATCGCCCGCGGTGTCCCCGAAGAGGCGGTGCGCCTCGCCGAGGGGCGGATGCAGGCGATCAACCAGGCCTGGGAAGAGATCAACCGCGACCGCGCCGCGTGAGGATCGCATCCTACAATGTCGCGTGGTTCAATGCGCTGTTCGACGACTCCGACGGGCTGGTCGCCGACGACGGGCCGTCCGGGCGCCACGGCGTGACACGCGCCGAACAGCTTCTCGGGCTGGGGATCGTCTTCACCGCGCTCGATGCTGATGCGGTGATGATCATCGAAGCCCCCGATCAGGGCGACGGCCGCTCGACCGTGGCGGCGTTGGAGAATTTCGCAGCGCATTTCGAGCTGCGCGCAAGGCGTGCGCTGATCGGCTTTGCCAGCGAGAGCCAGCAGGAAATCGCACTGCTCTACGACCCCGATGCGCTCAGCGCGGTGCATGACCCGCAAGGCGCGCCCACCGGCAAGGGCGGCAGCGCCGAGGCGCCGCGCTTCGACGGGGTGTTCCGCGCGGGGCCCGACGAGAACGGGACCGAGCAAAAGGTCACCTTCGCCCGCCCGCCGCTGGAGTTGCTGGTCGAGACGTCGGGCGGGACGCTGTTTCGGATGATCGGTGTGCACACCAAGGCCAAGGTGCCCCACGGCGCGCGCGACGCCGATGAGGCGATGCGCATTGCGATCGAGAACCGGCGCAAGCAATACGCGCAATGCATCTGGCTGCGCCAGCGCATTGATGCGCACCTGGTCGAGGGTGAGCCGCTGATCGTACTGGGCGATTTCAACGACGGCCCGGAACTGGATGCGTTCGAGCCGCTGTTTCCGCGCTCGGGCGTCGAGGTCGTGCTCGGCTGGGACCAGCCGCGGGAGATGCAGCTCTATGACCGCCACGCGCGCAAGGCGCTTGCCAAGCGCCTTGCCGCCGCGCCCGCATCGGCGCGCTTCCAGATGCCCGACGGGCAGTATCTCTCGGCATTGCTCGACTATATCATGGTCTCGCCCGATCTGCTGCGGCGCGATCCACGCTGGCGCATCTGGCACCCGTTCGACGACAGCGCTTGCCTGAACAACCCGGAGCTGCGCGCGGCGCTGCTCGCCGCGTCGGATCACTTCCCGGTGACGCTCGACATCGCGCTATAGCATGGCGCTTCTTTCGCGGCCCGTTTACGGCTAGAGTGCTTGCCATGAAACATCTCTTCGCAACGCTGATCTGTCTGAGCCTCGCCTGGGCGCCACAGCATGCCGGCGCGAAGAGCGAGGAATTCGACGAGGGGCTGAGCCTGATCGAACAGGGCGCGCGGCTCCTGCTGCGCGGGCTGATGGCCGAGATGGAACCGAAGCTGCGCGAGCTTGAGCGCGCGCTGGACGATCTGAGCGCCTATCACCCGCCCGAGATCCTGCCCAATGGCGACATCATCCTGCGCCGCAAGGTGCCGCTCACCCCCGAGTCCGATCCGGAGGATGACGAGGCCGAGGCCGAAGATCCCGACGAGATCGAACTCTGACGCCGCGTCCTGCGCCATGATGGCGCGGGGGCGAAGCAAACGGTTGCGCGAACGGGGGATTTCCGCATACCTTGAGCGGGATCAACGACAGGTCACGGTCGCGCAGCGACCGTTTGAACCTGTCGGATCCGTAAACTGGGAGGACTACATGAATATGTTCATCAAGACTGTTTCCGCAACCTTCGTCGGCGCCGCGCTGATCGCGGCCCCCGCACTAGCGCAGGATCGCGACGACTGGCCGAGCGAGCTCACCGTCGGCACGGCAAGTCAGGGCGGTGTGTACTTCGTCTATGGTAACGGGCTTGCCGCGTTTATCGGCGGGGAGTTGGGCCTCAGCGCCAGCGGCGAGGTGACCGGCGGCCCGGTGCAGAACGTCACCCTCGTCCAGACCGGCGAGCACGATCTTGGGCTGGTCACGATGGGGCCGATGTTCGAGGCCTGGACCGGCGAGAGCGAGCTTGCGCCGGGGCTTGAGCACACGGATGTACGCGCGCTCTTCCCGATGTATGAGACGCCGTTCCAGGGGATCGCTTTGGCCGGCTCGGGCATCGAAACGTTGGGCGATCTCGACGGGCGCCGCGTGAGCGTCGGCCCGGCGGGCGGCACGCCCGGCACCTATTGGCCGCGGATCCTCGATTCGCTCGGCGTTGACGCGGATGTTTCCTATGCCGGCGCCTCCGATGCCGCGGGGCAGCTGCAGGACGGGCTGATCGATGCCTTCCTGTTCGCCGCCGGCCTGCCGATCGCGGCCTTCTCGCAGCTCCACGCCGAGGCCAATGTGGTGACCTTCGGCTTCACCGACGAAGAGCATGCGCATATCCTCGACAACTTCCCCGAAGTGTCGGATTTCACCATCCCGGCAGGCACCTATGATGGCCAGGAGAACGATCAGGACTCCGTCGCGATGTGGAACTTCGCGGTCGTTCATCAGGACATGCCCGAAAGCCTCGCCTATGAGATCACCAAGCTGGTGATGGAAAACAACGACCGCATGATGGAAATCCATGCGGCGGCTGCGGCGACGCTTCCCGAGAACTACGTCAACAACAGCTTCCTGCCGTTCCATCCCGGTTCGATCCGCTGGTTCGAGGAAAACGGCTTCGAGATCCCCGAGGATCTCCGGGGCTGAAGCCCGCGCCGCAAGGCATTGCAATCCGGCCGGGGCCGCCTGTGGGCAGGCCCCGGCCTTTCGGCAGCGGTATCCCCTGAAGTATAGCCCGGATCCCAAGGCCGCAGCGACGGCGGCGGATAACCGGGAGCAGCGGGGGCCGATCGGTTCACTGGGGAGGTGACCATGGCGTCGACAGAGGCCGCGCCCGAAGGCAAGAACATCGCCAAGGGCGTCGATCGCGAAATCGTCATGTCCAACCAGCGGAGATTCTTCGGCTGGAAGGGGCATGTCATCGTCGCGCTCTGCATCGCCTTTACCGCCTTTCACATCGGCGCGATGAACCTCTATCCGCTGGAGACCTGGACCTACCGGCTGATCCACGTCACGGGGGGCTTGTTTCTCGGCTTCGTGCTCTATTCGTCCACAATCTTCCGAGATGATCCCGAGCGCGGCGCGGAGATGCGCCAACCGGCCGAGGCGCGCCATCCGGTCGCCTGGGCGCTGCTGGGGGTTGCCGCGCTGCTGATAGGCACCGCTTTGGTGACCATCCTGCATGCGATCTTCACCGGCAACCGCATCGCCATGGGCGCGCCTGCGGACATGATGCTGACCACCTTTGCCTGGCCGGTTCTGGGGGGCACCGTTGCGGCCCTGCTTGCCTCCTGGCTGTTTCCCGAGCGCGAGCGCGGCGCCTTCCCGCTGGCCGACAGCCTGCTTGCGCTCGCGGCGCTGGCGGTCGGACTCTACATCATCGCGCATGCCGAATTCCTGCGCAATCGCGCCGGCGTGTTCCCCCATACCGTGGACATGTACGCCGCGATCACCGGGATCATCCTGATCCTGGAACTCACCCGGCGGCTGGCCGGGCTTGCGCTGGTGATCATCGTGGCGCTGTTCGTCGGCTATGGTTTCCTCGGCCCATGGCTGCCCGGTTTCCTGCAACACCGTGGCTACCCGGCCGAGCGCTTCTTCGCGCGGATCTACACCGATGTCGGCATCCTGGGGCCGACGACGGCCGTGTCCTCGACCTATATCATCCTGTTCATCACTTTCGCCGCCTTCCTTCAGGCCAGCCGGGTGGGCGAGTATTTCGTCAATTTCGCCTTCGCCATCGCCGGCGGGGCGCGCGGGGGGCCGGCCAAGGTGGCGATCTTTGGCTCGGGCCTGATGGGGATGATCAACGGCACCTCGGCGGGCAATGTCGTCTCGACGGGGTCGCTGACCATCCCGCTGATGAAGAAGGTCGGGTACCGGCCGCAGACCGCTGCCGCGGTGGAGGCCGCGGCCTCCTCGGGCGGGCAGATCCTGCCGCCCATCATGGGCGCGGGCGCCTTCATCATGGCCGAGATCACCGGCATCGCCTATCGCGAGATCGTCACCGCCGCGATCATACCGGCGCTGCTCTATTTCGCGTCGGTCTATTTCATGGTCGACAAGGAGGCCCTGAAGGAAGGCATGAAGGGCCTGCCGCGCAAGGAATTGCCCAAGTTCCGGATCATGGCCAGGCAGGCCTATCTCTTCATTCCCATCGTCATGCTGATCGGGGCGCTCTATGTCGGCTACTCGGTGATCCGCGCGGGCACCTATGCGATGATCGGCGCCTTTGTCGTCAGCTATATCCGCCTCTTCATCGAGGGGCGCGAGGATGGCTGGGTCAACCACATCGTCAGCGTGTTCCTGTTCGTCATCGCGCTCATGCCGCTGGTGGTCGGGGCGCGGATGCTGCTTTACGGCGCGCCGCCTGACTGGTGGCTGCAGCTCGGCATCTCGGTGCTCGCCGCGGCGCTGGCGATCGGCGGGCTTGTCGTGATGGCGCGCAACAATCCGCGTGCCGCCGTGGCGGTCGCCAAGACCGTCGAGCATTTCAAGATGATCCCCTACGCGTTCGAGATCGCGGCGAAGATGTCGTTGCAACTCGTCGCCGTCTGTGCGGCCGCGGGTGTCATCGTGGGGGTGATCGCGATTACCGGCGTGGGCACACGGCTTTCATCGGTGCTCATGGCGATCGCGGGGCAAAGCCAGCTGCTGGCGCTGTTCTTTGCGATGTGCGTGGCGATCATCCTTGGGATGGGGATGCCGACGACCGCGGCCTATGCGGTGGCCGCCAGCGTCATCGCGCCGGGCCTCATCCGCATGGGGATCGAGCCGCTGACGGCGCATTTCTTCATCTTCTACTTCGCGGTGATGTCGGCGATCACGCCGCCAGTCGCGCTGGCGGCCTATGCCGGCGCCGCGATTGCGCAGTCGGATCCGATGCGCACCTCGGTCGAGGCGTTCAAGATCGGGCTTGCGGCCTTCGTGGTGCCGTTCATGTTCTTCTATTCCTCTTCGCTGCTCATGCGCGGGGAGTGGTACGAGATCCTGCATGTGGTCGTCACCGCGGGGCTTGGCATCTTCCTGCTGGCGTCGGCGGTGCAGGGCTGGCTTTCGGGGCTGCTGCATCCGGCGCTGCGCGTGTTCCTTCTTGCGGCGGCGCTGGCGATGATCGCCGGTGGCTGGATGTCGGATGTGATCGGGCTTGGCGCCGCGGCGCTGACCTTCCTGATCCAGAAGAAGCTGGTGACGCCGAACACTGTGGCGCGCGGGCTCGATTGAGCCCGGGCGCGAGAATTGCGGGCCGCCTTCGCGGCCCGAGATCTCCGCTTGCCGGCTCCGACATGGTCGGAGCCGGCGGTGCCTCCGGCGGGGATATTTTTGCGAAGATGAAGGGGACGGGGCGTCCGTGGGTCAGCCGCGCGGTCCCTTGAAGCGCTCCTGCCACTGCGTCCGCGCCTCGTCGGAGATCTTGGCGAAGAGAACGTCGGGCACCGTGAAGGCGTGGCCGGGCGGGAGAGCTGTTAGCGCCGCCTCGATATCCGCGGGCCACGTCCAGTCGCTGCAGTTGAGTGCTGCCATCATCCGCGCGCTTGCATCGGGGATGAAGGGCTGGGAGAGCACGGCGTAGAGCCGGATGAGGTTGAGCCCGAGCCGGATTTCTGCGGCGGCCTGTTCGGGGGTTTCCTTGAAGCTCGCCCAGGGCGCGGCGCGCTGGAGATATTCGTTGCCCTCGACCCAGATCGCGCGCAGTTCACTTGCCGCCTTGCGGATCTCCATCGCCTCCATGTGGCGGGTATAGGCGGCG
>PWLT01000271.1 GCA_003558415.1 Hyphomicrobiales bacterium | reverse complement strand
TGGCGCGGGGCGACATAGATGAAGGCCGGGCCGCCGGGGCCGGAATTGAGATACTTGTAGGTGCAACCCACGGCGAAATCGGCATCCGCCCCGCGCAGATCGACCGGAAGGGCCCCCGCCGAATGGGCCAGATCCCATACCGTCAGCGCGCCGGCCTTGTGGGCGCGCTCGGTCAGGTGGGCCATGTCGTGGCGCCGGCCCGTGCGGTAGTCGACATCGGTGAGCATGAGCACGGCGACATTCTCGTCAATGGCCTCCTCGACCGCCTCGGGCGCCACGGTGCGCAGGCTGTAGCCCGCGCCCAGGGTGCGCACGAGCCCGTCAGCCATGTAGAGATCGGAGGGGAAATTGCCGGTATCCGACAGGATGACCCGGCGGCGCGGGTTGAGCTCCAGCGCCGCGGCGAGCGCCTGATAGACCTTTATCGAGAGCGTGTCGCCCATCACCACCGTTCCCGGATCGGCGCCGATCAGCCGTGCGATGCGATCGCCCACGCGCGCGGGCATGTCCATCCAACCCGCGCGGTTCCAGGCGGTGATGAGCATCTCGCCCCATTCCTCGCGCATCACTTGCGCGACCCGCGCCTCGGCGGCCTTGGGCAGGGGCCCGAGCGAATTGCCGTCGAGATAGATCACCCCTTCGGGGAGGTGGAACAGGGCGCGGGTGGCGTCGAAATCGGTCATGTCGGATCCTTTCGCTCTGGGGTGGCTTATCGTCGCAACCCGGGCCAACGGGCAAGGCGAATCTGCTGCCAGAGCCGCGCGACCTTGCATGCGCGGCGTGCGCAGCGCAGTCTTTGCGGCACAGGTGGAGGGATGATGCGGTATCTGGATTATCCGCCCGTCTGGCTGGCGGGGTTTCTCTTCCTCGCGCTGGCCATCGGGTACGGGCTGCCGGCGGGCGGCTTCGGAGCATGGGCGCGTGTCATGGGGCCTGCGCTGGTGGGGGCGGGATTCGCGCTCATGGCGTTGGCGGCCTTTGCCATGCTGCGCCACCGCACCACGATCGTGCCCCATCGCGTCCCCGATGCGCTGGTGACCGACGGGGTGTTTTCCTTCAGCCGCAATCCGATCTATCTGGGGGACGCGTTGGTTCTTGCCGGGGTGATCCTGCGCCTCGACGCGGTGCTGGCGTTGCCGTTGATACCGCTTTTCGTCTGGGTGCTGCGGCGGCGATTCATCGACCCGGAAGAGGCGCGGCTGCGCGCCGCCTTCGGCGATGAGTTCGATGCTTATACGCAGCGCACGCGGCGCTGGTTGTAGCGCGGGCGCGGTTGACCCTGCGTCCATGTCGTGGTGTGACCTGCTTGTGAAACATTGTTGCGCTCTGTATGAAGGCGCGAGATTTTGAAAGACCGGCAAACACGGGGGACGCGAAACGTGAAGATCGGTGCACCGAAGGAGATCTTCGAGGGCGAGGCGCGGGTTGCGATGACGCCCGAGAGCGCTGGCCAGCTCAAGAAGCTGGGCCACGAGTGCCTCATAGAGGCCGGCGCGGGTGCCAGAGCGGGGTTTTCCGATGACGATTACGCCGCCGCGGGCGTCGAGGTGGTCAAGACACCCGCCGCGCTCTTCAAGGCCGCGGATGTCGTCATCAAGGTGCGCGAGCCCTCCGAGGCCGAAGCCAAGCGCCTGCGCAAGGGGCAGACGCTGATCTCGTTTTTCTGGCCCGCCCAGAACGAGGAGTTGCTGGAGCTGTGCCGCAAGCAGGGCGCCACGGTCATCGCGATGGACATGGTGCCGCGCATCTCACGGGCGCAGAAGATGGATGCGCTCTCCTCGATGGCCAATATCGCGGGCTACCGTGCGGTGATCGAGGCTGGCAACAATTTCGGGCGCTTCTTCACCGGCCAGGTGACGGCGGCGGGCAAGGTCCCGCCGGCGAAGGTGCTGGTGGTCGGCGCGGGCGTTGCGGGGCTGGCCGCGATCGGCACCTCCACCAGCCTTGGCGCTATCACCCATGCCTTCGACGTGCGCCCCGAGGTGGCCGAGCAGGTCGAATCGATGGGCGCGGAGTTCGTCTATCTCGACTTCGAGGAGCAGAGCCAGGACGGCGCCGCGACCGGCGGCTATGCCGCGCCATCGAGCCCCGAGTTCCGCGAAAAGCAGCTCGAAAAGTTCCGCGAACTTGCCCCCGAGATGGACATCGTCATCACCACGGCGCTGATCCCCGGCCGCCCGGCACCCAAGCTGTGGACCGAGGACATGGTCAAGGCCATGAAATCGGGATCGGTCATCGTGGATCTGGCCGCCGAGAAGGGCGGCAATTGTGATCTGACCAAGCCCGACGAGAAAGTCGTTACCGATAACGGCGTGACGATCGTCGGCTATACCGATTTCCCCTCGCGCATGGCCACGCAGTCCTCGAACCTCTACTCGACGAATGTGCGCCACATGCTCACGGATCTGACGCCCGAGAAGGATGGCGTCATCAATCACGACATGGAAGACGATGTCATCCGTGGCGCGACCGTCACCCATGAGGGCGAGATCACCTACCCGCCGCCACCGCCGAAGGTGAAGGCGATCGCCGCGCAGAAGCCAAAGCCGAAGCCAAGGGAACTGACGGCGGGTGAGAAACGCGCGCTGGAAAAGGAAGAGTTTCAGCGCCAGACCAAGAATCAGGTCATGATCCTGGCCGCGGGCGGTGCATTGATGCTGCTGCTGGGGCAGATCGCGCCGGCGAGCTTCATGCAGCATTTCATCGTCTTCGCGCTGGCATGCTTCGTGGGCTTCCAGGTGATCTGGGGCGTCAGCCACTCCCTGCACACGCCGCTGATGTCGGTGACCAATGCAATTTCCGGCATCATCATCCTCGGCGCGATCCTGCAGATCGGCTCGGGCAGCTGGATCGTGGTGCTGCTTGCCGCGATCTCGGTGCTGATTGCCACGATCAATATCGTGGGGGGCTTCGTGGTCACGCGCCGCATGCTCGCCATGTTCCAGAAATCCTGAAGGGCCGGGGGACGCCATGTTGAGTCAGGGATTCGTCTCGGCCGCCGCCATCGCGGCCAGTGTTCTGTTCATCCTCTCGCTGGGGGGGCTGAGCGATCAGGAGCGCGCCAAGCGCGCGGTCTGGTACGGCATCGTCGGCATGTTTGTCGCGGTGGCCTTCACCGCCTTCGGCCCCGGCATCGGCGGCTACTGGTGGATGGTGCCGATGATGATCATCGGCTCGGTCATCGGCTGGGTCGTCGCCAAGCGTGTCGGCATGACCGAGATGCCGCAACTCGTCGCCGCGCTGCACAGTTTTGTCGGGCTCGCGGCGGTGTTCGTGGCCTGGAACGCCGATCTGGAGCGGATTCGCGTGCTCGCCGCCGAACCGGGCGAGCAGTTCTCCGCCTTCGCCGCGCTGGTCGCCACCAAGGATCAGGCGGAGCTGACCTTCCTTCAGCTCGAGATCATCTTCGCCATCTTTATCGGCGCGGTGACCTTCACGGGCTCGGTCATTGCCTATGGCAAGCTTGCCGGCTCGGTTGACGGCAAGCCGAAGCAACTGCCGGGCGGGCACATGCTCAATGCCGCCGCCGCGGCGCTGTCGCTGGTCATGGCGATCGCCTACATGAACGATGCGGGCTTCTGGACCCTGCTTGTGCTGGCGGCGCTCGCGTTCTTCATCGGCTATCACCTGATCATGGGGATCGGCGGCGCCGACATGCCGGTGGTGGTGTCGATGCTCAACTCCTATTCGGGTTGGGCGGCCGCCGCGATCGGCTTTACGCTCAGCAACGACCTGCTGATCGTCACCGGCGCGCTGGTCGGAAGCTCGGGCGCGATCCTGAGCTACATCATGTGCAAGGCGATGAACCGCAAGTTCCTCAACGTGATCCTGGGCGGCTTCGGCGGCCCGCAGGGCGCGGCGGCCGAGATCGAGGGCGAACAGGTCGCCATCGACGCCGCCGGCGTGGCCGCGGCGCTCAACGATGCCCAAAGCGTCATCATCGTTCCCGGCTACGGCATGGCGGTGGCGCAGGCGCAGGGGGCGGTGTCGGAACTGACCCGCAAGCTTCGCGCCAAGGGCAAGGAGGTGCGTTTTGCCATCCACCCCGTCGCCGGGCGCCTGCCGGGGCACATGAACGTGCTGCTCGCCGAGTCCAAGGTGCCCTATGACATCGTGCTGGAAATGGACGAGATCAACGAGGATTTCCCCGACACCGATGTGGCGATCGTCATCGGCTCCAACGATATCGTGAACCCTGCCGCGCAGGACGATCCCAACAGCCCCATCGCCGGGATGCCGGTGCTGGAGGTGTGGAAGGCCAAGAATGTCTTCGTCTCCAAGCGCGGGCAGGGCACGGGCTATTCGGGCATCGAGAACCCGCTGTTCTTCAAGGAGAACACGCGCATGTTCTATGGCGACGCCAAGGACAGCATCAATTCGCTGCTGCCGCTGATCGATGACTGACACGCCGCGCCGGTGCGCCGCTTGCGCATCGACGCGGCGCCAGTGGCGAGGGTAGGGACCGTGCCGGGACACCGTGGCCATTGCCTGCGCCTGCGATGCTGTGATGCATGGGGGCCGGGCGGCTGGCGTCTTCGCGCAGCGTGGGTCGTGCCATGAGCCCGCTGCCCGACCACCCGCAGCGTTACGCGCTGGCCAATGAGCTGCATGCGCGCCCCTTTCCCAGCATCGAGGCGCCCTGCCATGCGATGTTCCTGGCCATCAAGCCTGACAGCAACGCCGCTGCGCGTAACCGGCAGCGCGACCGCGATCACCTGCTGGCGCTGCTCGACCGCTTCGGCATGGCCCATCCCGCGCCGGGGGCCACGCATCACTCGGCCGAGATCGGGCGCAACCGGCTGAAATGGGAAAGCCACACCGAGTTCGTCACCTATACCGCCTTCTGCCCCGATGAGCCGGGCCGCCCCTTCGACCCGGCGCTGGCCGAGGCCTTCCCCGCAGACTGGCTCGAGCAGGCGCCGGGATCCTGCGTGACCTCGGTGCTGATTCGCGCCGAGCTTCTGCCTGAGAACGAGGACGAGGTGACGCGGCGGCTCAAGGAATGGTTCGTGCCCGAAAGCCTGGCCTGTTCGCGGGTGCTCGACGGCGCGGCGATCATTGCCAGCGATTTCCGCATCGACAATGCCGGGCACATGCGCATGGCGGTCTTTGTTCGGCCGGGCACCGGGCCGCGCCGCGTGGGGCGCATCGTGCAGCGCCTGTGCGAGATCGAGACCTACAAGACCATGTCGATGCTGGGCCTTGCCCGTGCCCGCGCGCTGTCGCCGCGCATGGGGGAGCTCGACGCGAAGCTGTCCGGGCTGGTCTCCGACATGACCGGCGGGGCCGACCGGCCCGAGGACACGCTGCGCGCGCTGCTCACGATTTCCTCGGAGCTCGAGAACCTGCTGGTGCAGTCTTCTTTCCGCTTCGGGGCCACCAGCGCCTATGAGGCGATCGTGCATCAGCGCATCGACGTGCTGCGCGAGGAGCGGTTCCAGGGCCGCCAGACCTTCGCCGAATTCATGATGCGCCGCTACGACCCCGCCATGCGCACGGTGAAAAGCTCCGAGGGCCGCCTGCGCGACCTTGCCGAACGCGCAATGCGCGCAGGCACATTGCTGGGCACACGGGTGGATGTGGACCGCTCGGCCCAGAACCAGAAGCTTCTGGAGAGCATGAACCGCCGCGCCGACATGCAGCTGCGCCTCCAGCACACGGTCGAGGGGCTCTCGGTCGTGGCGATCAGCTATTACGGTGTCAACCTGGTGGCCAATGTGCTGGCGCCGATGAGTGAGCCGCTGGGGCTGGGCCGGGGGTTGCTCATGGCGCTGGTCACGCCGCCCGTGGTGGTCGCGGTTTGGCTGCTGGTGCGCCGTATCCGCAAGCTTCTCATCCGTGAGCGCGACAGCGAGGGTTGATCTGCGGTAGTTTGTGCCCACCGCCATGCAATACGGTGGTGGCGCGCGTGGTTACGCCGTGCCCCGAAAACCTCCAAACGCGCTTGACGCCAACTCTCGGGATGCCTAAACACGGCGCACGCTCGGGCCTTGAACCGGGCGGGTGACCATGCGGTTGTAGCTCAGTTGGTTAGAGTACCGGCCTGTCACGCCGGGGGTCGCGGGTTCGAGTCCCGTCAACCGCGCCATCACCCCGCCTCCAGCCCGGCCGCGATGCGGTTGTAGCTCAGTTGGTTAGAGTACCGGCCTGTCACGCCGGGGGTCGCGGGTTCGAGTCCCGTCAACCGCGCCAGCATCCATTCCTGCGAACCCGT
>PWLT01000269.1 GCA_003558415.1 Hyphomicrobiales bacterium | reverse complement strand
TGCAGGTGCGCGGCGTGAGCGCGCGCTACGCCGCGATGACCAGCGATGTGCTCAGCGACATCAATGTGGAGCTCCATCCGGGCCAGACATTGGCGGTGGTGGGCGAGTCCGGTTCGGGCAAATCCACGCTGGCGCGGGTGATCACCGGGCTGCTGCCGCCCGCTTTGGGCGAGATCGTGTTCGACGGGCACAGGCTGACACCGGCGCTGAAGAACCGAACGCGCGAGGAGCTGCGCCAGCTTCAGATGATCTATCAGATGGCGGATGTGGCCATGAACCCGCGCCAGACGGTGCGCACCATCATCGGGCGGCCGCTGCAATTCTATTTCGGGCTGCGCGGGCGGCGCAAGACCGAGCGCGTGCAGGAACTGCTCGACGCGATCGAGCTGGGCGAGGGGTTCATCGACCGCTATCCCGCCGAGCTGTCGGGCGGGCAGAAACAGCGCGTATGCATCGCGCGTGCGCTCGCCGCCGAGCCCAGGCTGATCATCTGCGACGAGGTCACCTCGGCGCTCGATCCGCTGGTCGCCGATGGCATTCTCAAGCTGTTGCTGGAGCTGCAGGCGCGCGAGAACGTGGCCTATCTCTTCATCACCCATGACATTGCCACGGTGCGCGCCATCGCCGATTCCATTGCCGTGATGTATCAGGGAAGGGTGGTGCGCTACGGCCCCAAGAGCGAGGTGCTCAGCCCGCCCTTCGACGATTATACCGATCTGTTGCTGTCATCGGTGCCGGAGATGAAGCTCGGCTGGCTCGAAGAGGTCATCGCGAACCGCCGGATGGAGAGCGCCGGGCACTGATTGCGCGGCGGATTGTGCATCCGTTTCTGTAGCGCCTGTGGGGGGTGTTGCGCAGTTTGCCGCCCATGCGCTGCATGGGCGGCCCCGCCCACCCACCCCTTGCCCGTGGCGGGCCGGGCCGCGCCTCAGGTGGCGAAGGTCGCAAGACTGGCGGGCGCGGATCACTCCGGCCAGCGCCCGTGCCCCAGCTCGGTGATCGCCGCGGTAATCCGTTCAAAGCTCGCTGCGGCGCGGGCCACGCTGTGGCGCGCGCGCAGGTAGCCGTGAACGAGGCCCGGCTCCACAATCGCCTTTGCCCGTCCGCCCGCCGCCGTGACGCGGGCCGCGTAGGCGCCGGCGTCGTCGCATAGCGGGTCGCACTCGGCCGCGAAGGCCAGTGTCGGCGGATGGCCGGAGAAGTCGGCCGCGCGCAGCGGCGCGGCCGAGGGATCGAGCGGATCGGCGCCCTCGCCCATGCGCATGGCCGCATAGGCGAGCACATCCGCGCGGCTGAGCATTGGCGCATGGGCGTGGCGCAGATAACTGCCGCGATCCGGATCACCGCCCAGCCCTGGATAGACCATCACCAGCCCCGCAAGGCGCGGCGCGGCGCGCAGCCCCTGCGCAAGGGCGGCGGCAAGGTTGCCTCCAGCGCTGTCTCCCGCCAGCACCACGCGCCCCGCGCCCTCGTCCAGCAGAACGCGGGCAACGGCGAGGCAATCGGTGAGCGCGGCGGGGTGGGGGTGCTCGGGCGCCAGCCGGTAGTCGACGGCGATCACCCGGAACCCGGTCGCTGCGCAGATCTCCGCGCAGATGTCGTCATGGCTCTCAAGCCCACCCAGTACGAAGCCGCCGCCGTGGAGATAGAGCACCATTGCATCGGTGCCGGGGCCGTAATCGCGCGTGGGCACGCCTTCGATGGCGATATCGCGTGTTACGATCCCCGCCGGGCGTCCGGCGTGAAAGGCCCGCGCCATCGCGTCATAGGCGCGGCGGTCGCCCGCAAGCGTGCTGTCGCCCGCGAAGGCGGCGCTGGCGCGGATGAAGGCGCGGGTCTCACCGTCGAGCAGCGCGGCGTAGTCGCTCATCGCGCGCCCCGCGCCCTCATCGCCAGCAGGAGACCAGAACCGTCATGTCGGAGGCCATCAGCGTCAGCTCCTCCCCCGGCAACGCCTCATCGCGCTCGATCGAGGCGGGCTGCACCCCGTTTTCCTGCAGCACCGCGCGGATCGCCGCTGCGCTGAGTGCAAAGCGCACCTCATCGGGCAGCTGGCGGGCGGCACCCTCCTCGGGCGGCAGCAGCATCCCCAGAACGCGCCCCGCAGGGTCGAATACCGGCCCGCCGATATCGCCGGGCCGCGCCTCCATCGACAGGCGGCGCAGCGTCCGCTCGCCGTTGAGCCCCTCCAGCGCGGCGAGCTGCCCATAGGTCAGAACCGGCCGGGTGAGCAGATCCTCGAAGGAGAAGCCCGCCAGGATCACCTCGGAGTTCAGGCGCGGCGCCTCCTCGCGGAATTTCGCGTAGGCCAGCGGCGCGAGCGGCTCCTCCGGCTCGAGAACGATGATGCCGAGATCGTCGTCGCGCAGCACCACGCGGGCGTCGTAGCGCTCGTCTATGGTCAGCCGCCCGCACTGATCGGCGAGAGTTGCGCTGGTGAGAACGCGCCCCGTCTCGTCGATGAAAAAACCGGTGTGCGAGCGCTCGGGGCGGCGAATCTCCAGCCCCGCAAGCAAATCGGACTGAGAAACCGCGCTGCCGGTCTGGCCGACACCGTCGGGCAGGACGCCGTCGATGAAGGTGAAGCTGTCTTCCATCTCCCTGAGCACCCGCTCGATCCGCTCGTCCTGATCCGGCGTCCAGATCAGCGTATAGCCCTTGACCTGCCCGTTGCTGTGCCCGGCGAAGCTGTGCGAGCGCAAATTGTCGTCCTGACCGGTGAGCACGAAGGAGTCGCTGCGGCGTTCACGGAAACCCTCAAGCGGGACGATCTCCAGCGTCTGCATGATCTCATAGAGGCCGAAGAGGGTGGCGAGGCTGCCCTCCTGACTGATCAGCAGGACCTGCACGCCGCTGTCGTCGATCTCGGAGTAATGCGCGAAGGGGGCTTCATAGCGGTCGAACTCGACCATTCCCATCGGAAGGGTGATCTGGATGCCGGCTTCGTCGTCGCGGATCGTCTCGAAGCCGAAAGCGGCGCGCTCGCTCTCATACCCCTCGATCAGCGCGGCGCGCTGACGGGTGGTGAGCACGCCGGTGGGCTCGTGCCCGTTATCCTCCTGCCAGGCGGACATGGCGCGCCGGGTGCCCGGCCCGATCGCGGCGTCGATCCCGAGATCGTAATAGCCTTTCCACTGCAGCGCCGTCTGAAGAAGCGCGCGCTCATCGCGCTCGAGCTGCGCCTCGCTTCGCCGGGCTTCGGCGACGGTTTCCTCGGGCGGCTCGGGCTCGGCGGCGGGTTCCTCGGGCAATTCAGGCTGGGCGGAAGGGTCGGCCGCCTCGTCGATGGGCGATTGCGCCAGCGTCTCGGCATCGTCTGGCACGGCGACGGCCCGCGCGCCCGCCTCGGGCCAGAACTGCTCGCCGTAGCGGTCGCGCTGGGTCACGAAGGCGTCGAAGGGGATGAGGTTCTGCGAACGCAGGTTGATGCGCACCGACTCCGCGCTGTCCCTGTCGGGGTAGGGGCCGAGCGCGAGGACGTACCAGCCGGTCTGCAGCAACTGAAAGCCGACCAGATTGTCGTACTCATCCGCGTAGTCGGGGACGAACTCGACCGCTGCGTTCTGGGTCGAATGCGCCTCGAGCTGGATGTAGTTTTCTTCCTGCGCTGCGGAGGCCCCTGCGAAGAGCGCGCATATCATCAGCGCCGCCGCGAAAATTCCACCATTGATCTGTAACTTCACGCCTGCCTCGCCCCAAAATTGCGATTCTCCGCCCGAAGTTAGCAGAGCCCGCGCGCCGTGCACCTCAATAATCGTTCAGCCGCCGTTGACCCCCCCGCGCACCGCGCCTAGACAGGCGCCTGCCGCCGACCGACGGAAACGGACATCATGGCCCAAGCACCCGAGCGCCCGCGCAGCTTTCAGGAGATCATCCTGCGGCTTCAGTCCTACTGGGCCGCGCAGGGCTGTGCGATGCTTCAGCCCTATGACATGGAGGTGGGCGCGGGCACCTTCCACCCCGCCACCACACTGCGCGCGCTGGGGCCGCGGCCCTGGGCTGCGGCCTATGTCCAGCCCTCGCGCCGGCCCACCGACGGGCGCTATGGTGACAACCCCAACCGGCTGCAGCATTATTACCAGTACCAGGTGATCATCAAACCCTCGCCCCCCGATTTTCAGGAGCTTTACCTGGGCTCGCTGCGCGCCATCGGCATCGATGACGCGCTGCACGACATCCGCTTTGTCGAGGACGATTGGGAAAGCCCCACCCTGGGCGCCTGGGGGCTGGGCTGGGAGGTTTGGTGCGACGGGATGGAGGTGTCGCAGTTCACCTATTTCCAGCAGGTCGGCGGGCATGACTGCCACCCGGTCTCGGGGGAGCTGACCTACGGGCTGGAGCGGCTGGCGATGTATGTGCTGGGCGTCGATCACGTCATGGAGATGCCCTTCAACGACCCCGACGCGCCGCAGCCGCTCAGCTATGGCGACGTGTTCCGCCAGAGCGAGCGCGAATATTCGCGCTGGAATTTTGACGTTGCCGACACGGAAACGCTGTTTCGCCATTTCGAGGACGCCGAGGCCGAATGCGCCCGCATCCTCGACGCGCCCGAGGCCGACAAGGCTGAGCGCCGCATAGTCATGGCCCATCCCGCCTATGACCAGTGCATCAAGGCCAGCCACATCTTCAACCTGCTCGATGCGCGCGGGGTGATCTCGGTCACCGAACGCCAAGCCTATATCGGGCGGGTGCGCGCGCTGGCGCGGCAATGCGCGGACGCCTTTCTGCGCACCGAGGCCGGCGGGGGGCAGGCGGCGTGACGACCGGGCGCCTCGTAGCCGTGTTTCTCATCGTCGCCGGGCTGCTCGCGGGCGGGGCGATGTACTATCTGCAGGTCTATGCCTATTACGACCGGCTGCCGGCGCGCGATGCAATCACCCTGACGCCCTTGGGCGCGGTATCGGCGCGGGTGGTGCCGGTGCGCGATTTTCGCGGCATCGATTCCGACAGCTCGCCCCTGCGCTTTCGGGCCTGTTTCACCGTCAACGCGCCGCTCGAGGGGATCACACCCTATCCCGAACCCGCGCCGCTGATCGCGCCGCGCTGGTTCGACTGCTTCGATGCCGAGGCGATCTCCGCCGCGCTGGCCGAGGGGACGGCACAGGCCTATCTGGGCCGGTCGAATTTCGAATACGGCTTCGACCGTGTCGTCGCCGTGTTCGAGGATGGCCGCGCCGTCGCCTGGCACCAGATGAACCGCTGCGGGGCGGCTGTCTATGACGGGCTGCCCCCGCCCGAGGGCTGCCCGCCCCCACCGGAGGACTGACATGCCCGATCTGCTGATCGAACTCTTCTCCGAGGAAATCCCCGCGCGGATGCAGCCCCGCGCGCGCGACGATCTGAAGCGTCTGGTCACCGAGGGGCTGGTGGAGGCCGGGCTCACCTACGCCCATGCGCGTGCCTTCTCCACCCCGCGGCGTCTGGCGCTCGCCGTCGAGGGGCTCAGCGCCGAGAGCCCCACGCGGCGCGAGGAGCGCAAGGGGCCGCGCGCGGACGCGCCCGAGAAGGCGCTGGAGGGCTTCCTGCGCGCCACCGGGCTGAGCCGCGACGATCTGGAGCTGCGCGAGGAAAAGAAGGGTCAGGTATATTTCGCCACCATCACCCATCCCGGCCGCCCGGCGGCGGAGATCGTGGCCGAGGTGCTGGAGGGCGCGATCCGCCATTTCCCCTGGCCCAAATCGATGCGCTGGGGGGCAGGGAGCCTGCGCTGGGTGCGCCCGCTGCATTCGATCGTGTGCATCCTTACGGACGAGTCCGGCGCGCAGGTCGTGCCGCTGGAGATCGACGGCATCCTCGCGGGCGACACGACGCGCGGGCACCGTTTCATGGCGCCCGAGCCCTTCGCGGTGAGCGGGTTCGAGGAGTATGAGGCGAAGCTGCGCCGCGCGAAAGTGATCCTCGATTCGCAGGCGCGCGCCGATCACATCCGCGCCGAGGCCGAGAGCCTGGCCTTCGCGCAGGGGCTGGAACTGGTCGCGGATCCGGGGTTGCTCGACGAGGTGGCGGGGCTGGTGGAGTGGCCCGTGGTGCTGATGGGCGCGATCGGCGAGGGCTTCCTCGACCTGCCGCCCGAGGTGCTGCAGACCTCCATGCGCGAGCATCAGAAGTTCTTTTCCGTGCGCGACCCGAAACGGGGCCAGATTGTTCGATTCGTGACAGTCGCGAACCGTGAAACCGTCGATGACGGCGCCACGATCCTGGCCGGAAATCGCAAGGTGCTGGCCGCCCGGCTGGAGGATGCGAAATTCTTCTGGGAAAACGATCTGCGCGTGGTTC
>PWLT01000097.1 GCA_003558415.1 Hyphomicrobiales bacterium | reverse complement strand
CGCCGCTGTCCAGCACCACCAGCATCTTGCGCCAGATCTCGATATTCCATTTCAGATGCTCTTCGCCCACGGCGGCGACGGCCTGCTGGTAGAGGGGCCCCTCCATCCGGGCAAGCTCCTCGCGCGCCACCTCACGGTACCAGGCATTGCGGCTGGTCTCGGCCACTTGGGTGAAACCCGCCGCTTTCATCGCCTCCAGATAGCGGCCGGGCGAGGCCATGGCGAAGGAAAGCCCTTCGGCGGCCATGTAGTCGCGCATCTCGGGCGTAGGATCGCCGTCATGGCCGATCAGCCAGTCCGATGCCGCTATCCAACCGCCAGGGCGGAGCAGCCGGAAGACGTCCTGGAACAGCGCGTCCTTGTCGGGGACATGGATCAGCGCGTCCTTGGAAAAGACGATATCGAAACTGCCATCGGGGAAGCGCAGCGGTCCCGGCGCGCCCTGCACGAATTCCACCTGGCCGGCCAGCCCCTCCTTCTTGGCGCGGTCGCGCGCCACTTCCAGCACCGGCGCCTCGACATCGAAGCCGATGACCTTCGCCGGGCCGTGGGTCCGCGCCAGATGCAGCGTGATCCCGCCCGAGCCGCAGCCGATATCCAGCACCGTCTTGGCGTGCAGGTCGATCCCGGCGACGATCCGATCCACCTCGTCCGGACCGCCAGGGGAAAGGTAGCCCTCGCCCCAGACGGCCTCCAGGAAGCTGATCATCTTGTCGTTGTATTCGACCTCGCCATCCGCTGCGCCCATCGCGTGCTTCCCCCTCTGCTGGATTTTTTTCTGTCAGTCTTGCTTGCCCGCCGCGCCATCCGCCGACGTCCCACCGGCCTTCAGGCCGTGTTCGGTGAAATGCTCCGGAAACAGAGCTGCGGCGCAGGTGAAGATTGTGGCCTTCGCCTCGTTGCCCGAATAGGGTTCGGTCATGGTGATCAGGTCCAGCCAGGTGCCCTCCATCGTCACGCGTAGAATGCGCGCGGCGCGGGTGGCATTCAGCGCGTAGCCGCCAAGTTCGATCAGCTGGGCGCAGATGCGTTCCAGCATCAGGAAATAGGCGCGGTCGTTCGATCCGCATTGCGCCTGATACATCGGGCGGCTCTGCGCCTCGCCCCAGAAGGCGCACCAGGCCGCCAGCCGCGCCGGGGTGAATACTGGGGGCGAGAAATCGGCCTCGATCAGCGCCTGAAGCTGGCGTGCAGGGTCGTCCGGCGGCACTTCTTCCAGCGCGTCCGTCCAATTCTGGCGGTACTCGTCGGCCAGGTAGGTCAGCGTCTCGCTGAGAAGCGTATCCTTGGTGCGGAAGTGGAAATTCACCAAGCCGTAGGCAACCCCGGCGCGCGCCGCCACTTCGGCTGTTCGCGTGCGCGAGAGGCCGCGCTCGGCCAGCACTTCGATTGTCGCCTCGATCAGTTGCTCTCGGCGCACGGCCGGGCTTGCCTTTCGCGGTGCCCGTTCGGCGGGCGCCTCTGCCGTTGCAGCCTCGGTTTTTCCGGCCATCGCCACCCAATCTCCATTCTGATTGACATCTCAATCAAAATCTTCCAGCCTACCGTAGCAAGCAGTTGGCCCCAGCGCAAGAAAACTGACGCGGGCGCACCGATCGCTCCGGAGCAACTGGAAACAATGCCGAGGATTGAGATGAAGGATACCGCCGCCCCGTCCACCCCGCGTTCCTCGAACTGCATCTGGGACGCGGTGATCGTTGGTGCGGGGCACAACGGCCTCGTGACCGCCAACTATCTGGCGCGCAGCGGGCTGGATGTGCTTGTCGTGGAAAAGAACGACTGGATAGGCGGTGCCGCCGTCAGCCGGGAACTCTATCCCGGCTTCACCTATTCCAACTGCTCCTATGTCTGCTCGCTCTTCCGGCCGGAGATCATGCGCGATCTGGATCTTCCGGCACACGGCCTGCAGGTGCTGCCCTACGAAGGGGGCGCGGTCTTCCAGCGCGATGGCGGCTACCTGGCCACCTATCGCGACCATGAAGCCAACCGCCGCGAAATCGCCCGCCACTCGCCGCGCGACGCAGAGAATTACGACCGCTATGCGCGCGACCTGATGCGCCATTGCCGCTTTATCCGACCGCTTCTGATGCGCACCCCGCCGGACCCGGCCTCGTTCAAGCCGCGCGATCTGTCGGAGATGGCCTATCTCGCCCGCCAGTTCCTGGCGCTGGGCGCGGATGAGGCGGCCGACATGGTGCGTTTCTGGACGATGAGCATCAGCGACTACCTGGACGAATACTTCGAGAACGATACGCTCAAGGCCTACATGACCGTCGCCGCGATCACCGGCACGGCGTTGGGGCCGATGTCGCCGGGCACGGCCTATGTGCTGCTGCATCATTACATGGGCGATGTGGACGGCAATATCGGCGCATGGGGCTATGCGCGTGGCGGCATGGGCGCGGTTTCACAGGCGCTGGCGGCGTCCTTCCGCGGCGCGGGCGGCACGCTGCGCGAGAACGCCCCGGTGGCGCGCATCCTGGTGCGGTCCGGCCGCGCCGAGGGCGTCGTGCTGGAAGATGGCGAGGAAATCCTTGCCCGTCGCGTGATCTCCAACATGGACGTCAAGCGCACTTTCCTCAACTGCATGGACCCCACGGACCTGCCCGAGGCGTTCCTTGGCCGGGTTCGCAGCTTCAAGTCGCGCGGCTCGTCGGGCAAACTTAACATCGCGCTGGATGGCGCGCCGGAGTTTCCTGCCCTGCCCGATGGCTCACCCTGCCTGCGCGGCGATCTGCATTTCACCGATTCCGTCGAACGGGCGGAACGCGCCTATGACGACTGGAAGGCCGGGCGCTGGTCTGCCGATCCCTTCCAGGACACGATGATCCCCAGCATGATCGACCCAACGATGGCGCCGCCGGGCAAGCATTTCATGTCCTGCTTCGTGCAATACTGCCCGCCGAAGCTCAGGAACGGGGCCGACGGCGAGCGCGACTGGACCGACAACGACCGCGACGCTTTCGGCAAGGCGGTGATCGATCAGATCGAGGATTACGCGCCCGGTTTCAAGCAACGCATCCTGCATGTCGAGGTGCGCACCCCGCGCGAGCTGGAGGCCGAGGTCGGCCTGACCGACGGCAACATCTTCCAGGGTGAACTGACCTTCGACCAGCTTCTCTTCAACCGGCCGGTGCCCGGGTATGCGCAGTATCGCGGCCCGGTGCCGGATCTGTGGATGTGCGGATCCTCCACCCATCCCGGCGGCGGCGTGATGGGCGCGCCAGGGCGCAACGCGGCGGCCGAAATCCTGCGCAGCATGCGCGGCGGTGTCGGCAACAGAGCGGAGATGCGCGATGCCTACCCCGTCCTTTGACGCCATCATCATCGGCGGCGGTGTGAACGGCCTCGCCTGCGCCGGGCGGCTGGCGCAGGCCGGCCAGAAGGTTTTGGTGCTGGACGCCGCCGACACCCCCGGCGGCGGTGCGCTGACGGCAGAATTCGCGCCGGGCTACCGCGTGGACGGGCTGGCGCATCTGGTCACCCATCTGGACGCGCGGATGCTGGCCGCGCTGAAGCCGGAAGGGCACGGGCTGGAATGGGCCGTGGGTTCGATGGCCACCACCGCCCTGTCGTCGGATGGTGGGCACCTGACCCTGAACGGCGCCTATGGCGAGAATGTGCAGGGCCTGGACGAGGACGAGGCTCAGCGCTGGGCCGCCCTGCGCGGCCGACTCCTGCGCCACACCGAGATCCTGCGGCCGCTGCGCGAAATCACGCCACCGCTGCCCGGCAAGGGCGGCGGCAAGGGCAACCTGCTGGCTTTGGGCCGGGCCGGGCTGAACCTGCGCCGGCTGGGCCGCGAGGATATGCAGGAATTCCTACGGATGATTCTGATCAACGTGCATGACGTCGTGCAGGAAGACCTCACCGACGACCGGCTGCGCGGGCTCCTGGCCTTCGATGCGACGCTGGGCACCTTCCTCGGCCCGCGCTCGCCGAATTCGCTGTTCCTGCTGTGGCATCGCCTTTCGGGCGATGCCGGACGCATCCGCTGGCCGCGTGGCGGCATGGGGGCGCTGGCCAGTGCGCTGGCCGAGGCGGTGCGCGCCGCCGGCGCCGAGTTGCGCTGCGCCGCCCGCGTCGACCGGGTGCTCAGCGATGGTGACCGGGCCACCGGCGTCCGGTTGGAAAGCGGCGAGGAAATCGCCGCGCGGTGCGTCATCTCCACCGCCAATCCACGCACCACCTTCCTGGACCTTCTGGGCGCGCGGCAGGTCGAAACCGGACTGGTGCGCCGGCTCAACAACATCCGGATGCGCGGCACGGCGGCCAAGCTGCATCTGGCGCTGAAGGGCGCGCCAGATTTCCGCGGCGCCGATCTACGCCACCGGCTGGTCATCGCGCCGTCTTCCGATACCGTGGAAAACGCCTTCAACCACATCAAATACGGCGAATTCAGTCCCGCACCGGTAATGGAGATCACCTGCCCCACTGCGCATGACTCGGGCTTCGCGCCGGACGGCCACCATGTGCTGTCCATCGTCGCGCAATACGCCCCCTACTCGCTGCGCGGCGGCTGGGAGGCCGGGCGCGATGCGCTGCAGGCCGCCATCCTGAAGCAACTGGAAGCCCACGCGCCCGGCATCGGCGAACTGGTCACGGCGGTCGAGCTTCTGACCCCGGCCGACATCGCCGCGCGCCACGGGTTGGTCGGCGGCAGCTGGCATCAGGGCGATCTGGCGGTGGAACAGATGCTTTTCATGCGCCCCGCCGTGGGCATCGCGCGTTACGCAACGCCCATGCCGGGGCTGTGGCTGGCCGGGGCGGGCAGCCATCCGGGCGGGGGCATTTCCGGCACCGCGGGCTGGAACGCGGCCAATGAGATCCTGGGGGCAGCATGAACGACCTGCGCCATCACTTCCGCACGCCGCTGATGCGCAGCCCGTTCCACCCACGGGTGGAGGCGGCGAATGTGCTCAATGCCTGGGCGCCTTGGGCGGGCGTCACCACGGCGCTGAATTTCGGCGATGTGGCGATGGAGCACAGTTCGATCCGCAACTCGGCCAGCCTTTACGACATCTCGCCGATGATCAAATACGCCATCGAAGGGCCCGGGGCCGCCGCCTATCTGGACCGGCTGACGCTGCGCCGCGCCTCGGCGCTGCCGGTGGGCGCGGTCCAGTACACCTCCTGGTGCAACGATGCCGGCCATGTGCTGGATGACGGCACACTCTTCCGGCTGGGCGAAGACCGCTTCCGCCTGTGCTGTCAGGAACGCCACTTGCCCTGGCTGCAGGACAGTGCCATCGGCTTTGACGTGTCCATCCGCGATGAGACCGAGGCCATCGCCGGCTTGTCGCTGCAGGGACCGACCTCCTTCTCCGTGCTGTCGGCGGCGGGCGGGGCGGACCTGGCCAGCCTGAAGCCCTTCCGCCTGGCCGAGATGCATCTGGGCCCCGCCGGTCCGGTGATGGTATCGCGCACCGGCTTCACCGGCGATCTGGGCTACGAGATCTGGACCACCCCGGACCGCGCCCTCGATCTCTGGGATCACCTCATGGCCGCCGGGACGCCGCACAGGCTGCGCCCGGTGGGCACCGAGGCGCTGAACATCGCGCGGATCGAGGCCGGCTTCATCATCGCCAACATGGATTTCATCTGCGCCGAACAGGTGCTGCGCCCAGACCGCGCCCGCCAGCCCGACGAGATCGGCCTGGGCTGGATGGTCGATCTGGACAAGGGCGCCTTCAACGGCCGCAACGCCATCCGCGCCGCCCGCGAGGGCGGCATGCTGCACTGGGCGCTGGTTGGCCTGGACATAGAGGGCAACGTCCCCGCAGAGGGCGCGGAACTCTATCTGGATGGCAAGAAGGCGGTGGGCCAGGTAACCGCTGCCGTCTGGTCGCCCACCACCAAGCGCAATCTCGCCCTGGCGCAGATCCGCCGTCCCTGGCACCGCGATGCCGGCGACCGGTTGCGCGCCGAGATCTATGCGCTGCGCGAGCTTCAGTATCACAAGCTGATGCTGCGCGCCCGCATCGCCAGGCGCCCGTTCTTCAACCCGCCGCGGCGGCGCGCGACGCCGCCTGGCATGTTCTAAGGTCCGCCATGTCGCATCCCGGCCATTTTCACCCCGACTCGCCGCTTCTGGATCACTGCCCGCCCACCCTGCCGCGCGACGCCTATCGCGACCCTGACTGGCATGCCGCGGAGGTGGAACATGTGTGGAAGACATCCTGGGTCCATGTCGGCCGGCGGGCAGAGCTGCCGGCGGGCACGATCCGACCCGTCGAGCTGGTCGGCCAGCGGCTGATCCTCGTCCATGACGAGGCGGGCGCGGTCCGCGCCTT
>PWLT01000199.1 GCA_003558415.1 Hyphomicrobiales bacterium | reverse complement strand
ATGCCGGCGGGGTTCTGGGCGGGATTTCGACCGGGCAGGATCTGGTGGTGCGTTTCGCCGTCAAGCCGACCTCGTCAATCCTGACGCCGCGCGCGAGCATCAGGCGGGACGGTGCGCCGGTCGATCTGGTGACCAAGGGCCGGCATGACCCCTGCGTGGGCATCCGCGCCGTGCCGGTCGGCGAGGCGATGATGGCCTGCGTGCTGCTAGATCAGTTGCTCCTGCACCGTGCGCAGATGGGCGAGGGGCCGCGCGGGGCGATCGGCTGAGGCCCGCACGTCAGTCGATGCGTCAGTCGACTTCGCGCGCCTGATCGACCAGCATGATCGGAATGCCGCCGCGGATCGGATAGGCCAGATGCGCCGCGCGCGAGATCAGCTCCTGACGCTCGGCATCATAGGTCAGTTGCGCCTGCGTCGCCGGGCAGACCAGCGCCTCGAGCATGTGCCGGTCGAAACCCGGTGCCGCGCTGTCTTCCGGCTCGAGCTGATCACCCTGTGGGGGTTGGCTCATTGCATCATCTCCTCGCCATTGCCGCCGCTGCGCATGGCGTATTCGATCAGCGTGACCAGCGTCTCGCGCCGGGTGCGCAGCGAGGGCGCCTCGAGTAGAGCCTGCTTCTCCTCGGGCTCGAAGGGGCACAGCATCGAGAGCGAATTGATCAGCAACTCCTCCTCGGCTTCCTTGAGGCTGTCCCAGTCGGTCGAGAGATTGTTCATCGCGAAGTAGCGCTCCAGCAGGGCGAGGAAGGATGCGCGCTCGAACCCGCTATCGGTCTCGACGCCGCCCAGGTCGCGCTCAAAACCCGACCAGTCCACCCGCACCTTGCGGTAGGGTGTGAAGCCCTCCACCTCCTCCACCACCCGGAACCGCGAGATCCCGGTCAGGGTGATCATGTAGCGCCCGTCCTCGGTCTCGGAAAAGCCGGTCAGCCGGCCCGCGCAGCCGATATTCTGGAGCCGCTCGCTGCCCCGGCCGGGGCCGGTGGCACAGGGCTGGATCATGCCGATCAGCCGGTGGCTCGACTTGAGCGTGTCGTCGAGCATCGCCAGGTACCGCGGCTCGAAGATGTGCAGCGGCAGCCGCGCCCGCGGCAACAGCAGCGCCCCCGGCAGAGGAAAGACGGGAACGCAGTCCGGCAGATCGGCGGGGTTGAACATGTACGGCATCTAGCCCGCCCGCAGTCTCAGGCAAATATCATCGAACTCAATCTGCGCCGGCCCTTCTGGGCGATCGGATCGCCCGGCTTGAGGGCATCGAATATCTTGAAAAGCTGCGTCTTTGCGGCGCCGTCGTCCCACTCGCGATCGCGGCGGAAGAGCTCCAGAAGCTCCTCGACGGCCTCCTCGACCTGCCCGTTGGCGTAGAGCGCCTTGGCCAGATCGAATCGCGCCTGATGGTCGTCGGCATCGGCGGCAACGCGCGCGCGCAACTCGTCAACGGGTCCGGCCTCGGCAGCCTGGCGCGCCAGATCGAGCTGGGCGCGCGCCGCCTCCAGCTCGGGCGCTTTGGCGACCGCCTCGGGGGCGGCATTGATCAGTGCCTCGGCCTTGTCGAGCTCACCCAGCGCGATATGCGCGCGCGCCAGCCCGCCATGGGCGGCGGCGTTCTCCGGCTCCTGCCCCAGGATCGCGGCAAAGGTCTGGGCCGCGTCCACCACGGCGCCCTCGGTGAGCATCTGCTCGGCCGCCTCGACCGCCTCGCCGATGCCGCCATCGCCGCCCAGAGCCGCGATCTTGTCGACGAATTGCTTGATCTCGCTTTGCGGCAGGGCGCCCTGAAACCCGTCGGCGGGCTGGCCCTGCCAGAAGGCATAGACGGTCGGGATCGACTGGATGCGCAGCTGCTGGGCGATGGCCTGATTCTCATCGACATTGATCTTGACCATGCGCACCTTGCCGTTCGCCGCCTTCACCGCGGCTTCCAGTGCCGGCCCCAGCGTCTTGCACGGGCCGCACCAGGGCGCCCAGAAATCGACGATCACCGGCACCTCGCGGCTGGCCTCCACGACCTCGGCCATGAAGTTGGCTTCCGACCCCTCGGTGATCAGATCTCCGGCCGCCTGCGGCTGTCCCGCGCCGCCTCCCAGTTCCAGCATGGTTCGCCCTCTCGCTCGAATATGTGTCCGGCCCTATATGTGCGCCATGAGCGCCGAGGCCAAGGGGAAAGGCGGCAATCGCGGCCGTGTCGTTCCCGCGAGGGTTTGGAGAGCATTGCGGTCGATCAGATTCTCGGGCCCCGTCGCGCCAGCGACGGGGACGCGCCCGCCTCGGTCGGCCGCGCCCCCGTCGCATCTCGGACCGGAATGAATCGGGATTTCCGAAACGCTGTCTACAAATCGAACTCCGCCAGCACCGGCGCATGGTCGGATGGACGCTCCCAGCCGCGCACATCGCGCAGGATGCGGCTGGAATGCGCCGCCGCGGCGATGTCGGCGCTCGCCCAGATATGGTCGAGCCGCCGGCCCTTGTCGGCCGCATCCCAGTCGCGCGCCCGATATGACCACCAGCTGTAAAGGCGGCCTTCGGGAATGTCGGCGCGGGTCACATCGGTCCAGCGGCCCGCCTCCTGCGCGGTGCCGAGGTGATCGACCTCCACCGGCGTGTGGCTGACGACCTTGAGCAACTGCTTGTGGCTCCACACATCGTCCTCGCGCGGGGCGATGTTGAGATCGCCCACCAGAATCGCGCGCTCGGGCCGCTCAGTGCGGAAGGTTGCGCGCATCTCCGATAGGAAATCGAGCTTGTGGGCGAATTTCTCGTTCGCCTCCACGTCGGGGATGTCGCCGCCCGCGGGGATGTAGAAATTGTGAATCAACACGCCGTTTTCCAGCCGTGCCGCGACATGGCGCGCATCGCCGCGCCCGCACCAGTCGATATGCCCGGCATCCTCCAGCGGCAGGCGCGACAGGATCGCCACGCCGTTATAGCCCTTCTGCCCGCGTGCGACCATGTGGCCATAGCCCGCGGCGGCGAAGACATCGGCGGGGATCTTGTCCACCGGGCTCTTGCATTCCTGAAGGCACAGGATGTCGGGGGTCTGTTCGCGCAGGAACCGCGTGACAAGATCGGCGCGCAGCCGGATGGAGTTGATGTTCCAGGTAGCGATGGTGAAGGGCATGGGCGTCTCCGTCTTTGCCGGGCGGGGCAAAGCACGAAACCGGGGCGGGATGCAAGATGTGCACGTACCGTCCGCGCAGATCACAACGAAACGGCCCGGCGCGGGGCCGGGCCGAAAGGGGTGCGCTCGACAGCCCGCTGCGCCCGCGTGGGCCGACTTCAGCTCACAAGACGATAGCCGCCGGATTCGGTCACCAGAATGCGCGCCTGGCTCGGGTCGGGCTCGATCTTCTGGCGCAGCCGGTAGATATGGGTCTCCAGCGTGTGCGTGGTCACGCCGGCATTGTAGCCCCAGACCTCGTGCAGCAGCACATCGCGCGGCACCACGCCCTCGGGCGCGCGGTAGAGGAACTTGAGGATGTTGGTTTCCTTCTCGGTGAGCCGGATCTTGCGGTCCTTCTCGTCGTAGAGCATCTTCATCGACGGCTTGAAGGTATAGGGGCCAAGCTGGAAGATCGCATCCTCCGACTGCTCGTGCTGGCGCAGCTGCGCGCGGATGCGTGCCAGCAGCACCGGGAACTTGAACGGTTTGGTGATGTAGTCATTCGCGCCCGCGTCGAGGCCGAGGATCGTGTCAGCATCCGAATCGTGGCCGGTCAGCATCACGATGGGGCACTTGACACCCTGCTTGCGCATGCGCCGGCACAGCTCGCGCCCGTCCGTGTCGGGCAGGCCCACGTCGAGGATGGCCAGATCATAGGGGCCGGCCTTGATCTTCTCCATCGTCTCGGCGCCGTCGGCGGCCTCGAACACGTCGAAATCCTCGGTCATCACGAGCTGCTCGGAGAGCGCCTCGCGCAGATCCGCGTCATCATCGACCAGAAGAATGCGCTTGAGTTTCGACATGTGGTTATCCCTCCTTTGTCCGAACCGAGATGCGTCCGGGGAGCGGGATCTCCAACAATTGTAACATTCCGCTCACGCCGACGTGTCGAATCGGCGGGAAATGTTTCACTCTGGGCGCTCTGTCGCTACATCTGGCGCTGCCATTGCCCGACCGGAACCCCGCACCATGCCGCTGCAACCCAGTACCATCGAAGGCCTTAACCGCGCCCGCGCCGATCTGCGCATGGGGGTGCCGGTGGTGCTGGGCAGCCGCGGGCGCGGCGCGGTGATCATCGCGGCCGAGGTGCTGGACGCGCCGCGACTGGCCGAGCTTCGACTGCTCGGGGGCGAGCTTGTCCTCGCGATCACCGCCCATCGCGCCACGACGCTCAAGGCACGCGCCTATGACGGGGATCTGGCGCGCATCCGCATCCCGCTCGACGCAGGGCCGCAATGGATCCGCGCGGTGGCCGACCCGGCCGACGATCTCCGCCGCCCGCTCAAGGGTCCGCTGCGCTCGCAGCGCGGCGGTGAGGTCGCCATGCACCGCGCCGCGCTGACCCTTGTGAAATCGGCGCAACTTCTGCCCGCATCGGTGGTGCTGGAGGTGAGCGATCCCGCGGCGCTTTCGGCCGAGCACAACCTCACGCGCATCGATCTCGACGCAGCCGAGCCCGAACTTTACCGCGCCTCGCCCCTGCACCCGGTGATCAGCGCGCGCCTGCCCATGGCCGCGTCGGAGGCCGGGCGCGTGCATGTCTTCCGCCCCGAGGATGGCGGGGTGGAGCATTACGCCATCGAGATCGGCCAGCCCCCGCGCGACGCGCCGGTGCTCGCGCGGCTGCATTCGGCCTGCTTCACCGGCGACGTTCTGGGCAGCCTGAAATGCGATTGCGGCCCGCAGCTGCGCGCGGCCCTGGCGCAGATGGGGGCCGAGGGCGCGGGCGTCCTGCTCTATCTCAACCAGGAGGGGCGCGGCATCGGGCTGGCCAACAAGATGCGCGCCTATTCGCTCCAGGATCAGGGCTTCGACACAGTCGAGGCCAATCACCGCCTGGGATTCGAGGATGATGAGCGCGATTTCCGCATCGGCTCGGGGCTGCTCAAGCGCATGGGATTCGCATCGGTGCGGTTGCTGACCAACAACCCCGCCAAGGTGCGCATGCTCGAGGCGAACGGCATCGCCGTGGTCGAGCGGGTGCCGCTCAAGGTTGGCGCCACCGCGCAGAACGAGGGGTATCTGGCCACCAAGGCCGCGAAATCGGGGCATCTGCTGTGAGGCCCGATGATCTGGTGGTGACGGCGCAGGGCTGCCGGTTCCGCGGCCGCCACCTGCCCTGCGCCATCGGGCGCGGGGGAATCACCGCCGACAAGCGCGAGGGCGATGGCGCAACGCCTGTCGGGGTGCATTGTATCGTCGGGCTGCTCTACCGGCCCGATCGGGTGGCCCCTCCCACCGGGTGGGCGATGCCGATCGGGCCACGCGATCTGTGGGCCGATGATCCGCGTCATCGGGACTATAATCACATGGTGCGCGCACCGTTCGCGTCCGGGCATGAACGGCTGCGCCGTGGCGACCCCCTGTACGATCTGGTGCTTGTGACCGACTGGAACTGGCCGCGCGCGGTGCCCGGGCGCGGTTCGGCGATCTTCCTGCATGTCTGGCGCGGCCCGCGCATACCCACGGCGGGCTGCGTGGCTTTCCGCCGCGATCACCTGCTGTGGATCGTCGCGCGGCTCACCCCGCAGACGCGACTGGTGGTGCGCACGCCCGGCTGACGGGATGGAAACCCGACCGACCGCAATACGTTCACCCTTCGCGCGCGCCGAAAATGGCCGATCCCACGCGCACATGCGTGGCACCCATCTCCACGGCCAGTTCGAAATCCGCGCTCATCCCCATCGACAGACCCTCCAGCCCGTTGCGCGCGGCGATCTCGCCCAGGAGCCGGAAATGCGGCGTGGGGTCGTCCTCGATGGGCGGGATGCACATCAGACCCTTGAGGGGAAGGTCCATCGCACGCGCCTGCGCGATGAACCCGTCGGCCGCATCGGGCAGCACGCCGGCCTTCTGCGGCTCGGCGCCGGTATTGACCTGCACGAAGAGATCGGGGCATGCGCCGCGCTCCTGCGCGAGCCGGGCGAGCGCATTGGCCAGGCGCGGGCGGTCCAGCGAATGAACCGCGTCGAACAGATCGAACGCGGCGCGCACCTTGTTGGTCTGCAACGGCCCAAGCAGGTGCAACTCGACGCCCGGATACCGCGCCTGCCAGGCAGGCCATTTGCCCTGCGCCTCCTGCACGCGGTTCTCACCGAAACAGCGGGAATGAAAAGGGCGGCGCGCTCAGCGCAGCGGACGGCGGTT
>PWLT01000405.1 GCA_003558415.1 Hyphomicrobiales bacterium | reverse complement strand
GACCTCGATGGCGTTTTCGGTGTCGGGCATCATTCATCCTGCGGCGGCAGCCCGCCGCCCGTCACACAGATGGTTCGTCAGATCGGCGGGTCAAGCGGTCGCGTGATCGGGGCTGTAACCCTCGAAGGTGATGTTGTCGGCGCCTTCCCGGGCGCGCCGCTCACTGCGCGGCGTGCGAACTGTCCAGCACAGCACCGGCACGCCCTGCGCACGCAACTGCCGAACACGTTTGCGGCCGAGGTCGCTGCACTGGTGCGAGATGAAGCTCGCCCCGCTGCGGTCGAAATCGGCGATGGCGCGCAGGTGCCGACGATAGGCGGGGGAGATGCGCAGGGCTTCGCGCAGATGCCAAGCCCCGGTGGTCAGCCCACGCGCAAGCTTCGGCGCGCATTCGGCCATCCCGGCGACCATGTCGGGGTTGAACGACATCACCGCCACCGGCCCGCCATAGCCTGCAAGAGCAGCCGCCACCGCCCGCTCCAGCAACCTGTCGCTGCCCCGGTAACAGCCGGAGCGGTCCTTCATCTCGATGAGAAGCGGCGCGCGACCGGCCACCAGCGCAAGCACCTCGGAAAGGCGCGGGATGCCCTCGGCCCCGTCCTTGAGCGGGGTCGCCGCGAGCGCGTCGGCGCTCAGGCTGTCGAGCGCCTCGCGCCGGCCGGCAAGACGCATCAGCGCGGCGTCGTGAAACACCATCGCCACACCATCCGCCGAGCATCGCACATCGAGCTCGATCCCGTATCCCGCCGCCACGGCCGCGCGCACCGCCGCGCGCGAGTTTTCGGGCCGGCCCAGCGCGCGATCGTGCAATCCGCGATGTGCGATGGGTCGGTCCAGAAAGGCCGCCGGCAGGGCGGGACGGGTCGCGATCATTCGATTTCGAAAATCCCTTCGATTTCCACCGCAACACCGCGCGGCAGCGCACCGGCGCTCACCGCCGAGCGCGCATGCCGCCCGGCCTCGCCCATCACCTCGACCAGCAGGTCCGAGGCGCCGTTGATGACTTCCGGCTGCTCGGTGAAATCCGGGGTCGAATTGACGAAACCCAGCAGCTTGACGACCCGTACCACGCGGCCGAGATCGCCCCCGCAGGCGGCGCGCGCCTGGGCGAGAAGCGCCAGTGCGCAGGTTCGCGCAGCCGCGGCGCCCTGGGCCACGTCGAGTTCGGCGCCGAGCTTGCCGCGGATCATGCCGTCGGGCCCCTGGCTGATCTGGCCGGAGACGAACAGCAGATTGCCGCTGCGCACATGGGGCACATAATTGGCCGCCGGCGCCGGGGCGTCGGGCAGGGTCAGGCCGAGTTCGGAAAGGCGCGCTTCGATCTTGTTGGACATGTCGTGTCACTCTCCTGTGGTTGTGTCTCTTCAGGCTGTTAGCACGGGCGCGCGCTCTGCGGAAAGCGAATCCGCGCATCCGTGTGATGGCTCTTCAGCGTTCCCGGAAGGCCCGGTTGAAATACTCGGCAATCGGTTCGACCAGATAGGCCATCGGGCTGCGCGCCTCGGTGCTGAGAAAGACATCGACCTGCATGCCGGGCATCAGGTTACGGCCCTCCAGTTTCTCGATCTCGCCGGGCTGGAGCACCACTTCGGCGCGGTAGTAACGTGCGCCCGTCGCCTCGTCGGTGAAGGCATCTGCGGAGACGAGCGTAACCTCGCCGATTATCTCCGGGGTCGTGCGCATGCTGAAGGCGGAGAACATGACCCGCGCCTCCTGACCCACCGCAACCTGATCAATGTCGTTGGCATTCACCCTTGCATTGATGACCAGTGGCCGGTCCTGCGGGACCAGATAGAGCACCGGATCGGCCGGTCGCAGAACGGCGCGCGGCGTTGTCACCTGCATGCCATAGACCACACCGGAGACCGGTGCGCGAATCTCCAGCTGGTCCCGCCGCTCGATGAGCGAACGCCGGCGTTCTGCCAGTTCAAGCTCGCGGATCCCGAGGTCGCGCAACTCGGTCTGTGCATACTCGCGCCGCTGGGTCTGCAGCGAGAGTCCCTCGAGCGTGACCTCGATCAGGGCCCCTTCGGCGCGGGCGCGCTCGGCGGCAAGTTCGCCCAGCGCGCCCTGCATGCGCGCCTTCTCGCGTCGCAGCGACAGGACCCGCGCCGATTGCGCCAGCCCCTGTTCGAGCAACGCGGATTGGGCATCGAGTTCCTCTTCGAGAAACGCCAGCTGCTGTTCGAGAGATTCGGTCTGCGCCTCGATACCGGAAACCTGGTTGCCGATCTGCTCGCGCCGGCGTTCGAGCTGCGCGACCTGTTGCTCGAAGGTTTCGCGACGCGCCTGGAAGAGGCGGCGCTGCCCCTCCATCAGCGCGGCGACCTCTTCGCTATCGCCGGCCGCCTCCACAAGAGCGGGAAGGAACCGGACCTCATCGGCCTCGTCGCGCTCGGCCTCGAGCCGGCTGCGGCGGGCGAGGGTCTCGAAGAACTGGCTCTCGACCACGGACAGCTCGGAGCGCAGCAGGGCGCCGTCCAGCCGCAGCAGTGGGGCTCCGGCGGCAACCGTCTCGCCCTCGCTGACGAATATTTCCTCGACCACGCCGCCATCGGGGTGCTGGACGATCTGGCGACTCTGCTCGACCTCGACCTGTCCCGACGCGATCACCGCCCCGGCAATGTCGGTCATCACCGCCCATGTGCCGAAGCCGCCCACGAGCAGCGCCAGGGAAAGCAGCCCCGTCACGAGCGGCCGGCGCACCGACCATTTGCGCGCGCGGTCGGGGCCCTTGCCCCCGTCGGCCGGGCCGGGCCGGTCGATCGCGGGCGGCGGAGGCGTGCCCTGGGGCCGTGGCGCGCGCTCCGGCGCCGGTGCCGGGGGACGATGCCGCCCGTCGCGGGTACGCGCCGGAGCGCGGGTCACGAGACACCTCCCGGCCCTGCACTTTGCAGGATTTCCGTGTGGTTGCGCACCGTCTCCCTCAACACCTTGTCGCGCGGCCCGAAGGCGGTGGTGCGCCCGTCATCGAGCACCAGAAGCAGATCGCATTCCTGTATCGCCGCAGGGCGATGCGCCATGATCAGAACCGCGCCTCCGGCGGCCTTGGTCTCGCGGATCGCATCATTCAGGGCCATCGAGCCGACATTGTCGAGATTGGAGTTGGGCTCGTCCAGCACCAGGATGACGGGGTCGCCATACATCGCGCGGGCAAGCCCGATGCGCTGAATCTGCCCGCCGGACAGGCGCCCGCCCTGTTGGCTGACCTGGGTATCATAGCCGTCGGGCAGCTCGACGATCATCTCGTGCGCACCGGCCTTGCGCGCGGCGGCCACCACCGCGTCGGCGTCAGGAGCGCCGCGCAGGCGGGCGATATTCTCGGCGATCGTCCCGTCGAACAGCGTCACCTGCTGGGGGAGGTAACCGAAATGGCTGCCCAGCACGTCGGGGTCGTACTGGTCGAGCGTCGCCCCGTCGAGGCGCACCTTGCCCCCGGCCGGGCGCCATGCCCCGATGATCGCCCGAGCCAGCGTCGATTTCCCCGCCCCGCTCGCGCCGATCACGCCGAGCGCCTGCCCCGGCTCGACCCTGAACGAGACCATCCGCAGCGCCGCCTGATGCTCCCCCGGGGGCACCACGGTCAGGTTCTGCGCCTCGAGCACCGCACGCGGGCGCGGCAGCGCCGTGCGCTCACGCTCGGGCGGGATGGAGCCAAGCAGCTCGCGCAGCCGGCCCCAGCCCTCGCGGGCGCGCTCCACGGTGCCCCATTGCAGGATCGACTGATCGATCGGCGCCAGCGCCCGCCCCAGCAGGATGGAACCCGCGATCATCGCACCCGGCGTCAGCTGGTTCTGAAGCACCAGATAGGCCCCCAGCCCCAGGATCGCCGATTGCAGGAACAGCCGGAACGCCTTGGAAAACGCGGTGAAGCCGCCGCTTATATCGCTCACCGCGATCGAGTCGTCGAGCGCGCGTCCGCGCGAGCGCTGCCAACGCGCGAAGCTCGCCTCGCGCATCCCGAGGCTGTGCACCGCCTCGGATTGCGAACGCAACTGCCCGGCCAGGCGCTCGGCGCGATTGGCCGAGCCACCGGCCTGCGTCATCGGCTCCTGTGAGGCCCGCTGATGGAGCAGAGCGCCGAGCATGAGCACCGCACCGCCCGCAACCGCCAGCCAGCCCAGCCAAGGGTGAAAGAGAAAGATCGCGGCAATGAAGATCGGTGTCCAGGTGGCGTCGAACAGCGCCAGCAACGCTGGTGAGGCGAGCAGCCGCTGGATTGATTCGAGATCGCGCTGCGCGGCGCCGGCGAGCGGGTCGTCGGGCTTGACCGCCGCGCGGTCAAGCGCCGCCTGGAACACACGCCGGTCAAGACGGTCCTGAAACCGCGCCCCGGCGCGGGCGGTGATGCGCCCGCGCGCGTAATCGAGCAGCCCCATCATCAGATAGAGAAACGCCACCAGGACAACCAGCGCGAGCAGCGTCGCCTCCGACCGGCTGCTGAGGACACGATCATAGACCTGCAGCATGAAGATCGGGCCGGTCAGCATGAGCAGATTGACGAACACGCTGAACACCAGCACCGCCAGAAAAAGCCCGCGACTCTCGTCGCGCGCCGCGCGCAGCTCGGCGCGTCCCCGATCAGTCCCGTGCCCGCGCGTCAAGGAAACCAGCCCCCTGCCTATCAACGGCGCTCAAGGCATGCGCATCATCTTGCCACGCACCCTCACACGCCCTACCCTCGGATGCGCGGCCGGATCGCCCCGGACCCGTCCGCGCCCATGTGAGCGACCCCGGAACACGCACGCCCCCGGTCTCGTCAACCCTTGATATATGATGGCGCAGGACTTGAAAAAGCATTTCCCCGATATTCGCCGCACGCGAGCGGGTCGTTTTCTCGCCCCGTTGCTCGTCGCGGCGCTGCTGGCGGGATGTGCCACCGCGCCCGAGGGCGTCGAGATATGGGACCCCTACGAAGAGCAGAACCGCGCGGTGCATGCCGAGAACCGCGCCATCGACGCGATGGTGCTGCGCCGGGGCGCCGCGTCTTTCGAGGAGTCGGTTCCTGCGCCCGTGCGCGCGAGCATCGCGAACCTCTCGGACAATCTCAGCCTTCCCGGCCAAGCTCTCAACGGCCTACTGCAGGGCCGCCCGGAGACGGTCGTCGAGAACACCTTCCGCTTCCTGCTCAACTCGACGCTTGGAGTGGGCGGGCTGTTCGACCCCGCGAGCGAATTCGGGCTCGCCGGGCGCCCCACGGATTTCGGCGAGACGCTGCATGTCTGGGGCGCGCCCGAGGGCGCCTATGTGGAGTTGCCCTTCCTCGGCCCATCGACCCAGCGCGACGCCTTCGGCCGGCTCGTCGATGTGGTGATCGACCCGGTCCGCTATGTCCTTCCGGTGCGCGAGCGCAACCTGACCTACGGTGTCCATCTGCTCGCACGCGTCGGTGATCGCGGGCGCTATTCCGCCTTCTTCGATGCGACCCTATATGAGAGCGCGGACAGCTACGCTCAGGCGCGGCTGATGTATCTGCAGAACCGCCGATTCCTGCTCGGCGACGAGAGCCGGACACAGTTTATCGACCCCTATGAGGATCTCTATGGTGACTGAACCGCTCCGCCCCAACCGCCGCACCGTTCTGGCCGGGCTCGGCGCCATCGCGGCCGTCGCTCCGGGCGCGGCGCGAGCACTCACCGTAAACGAGGCCCGCACCCTCATCGGCCGGGTGCTCGACGAGATCATGACAGTGATCCATTCGGGCAAGCCCGAGGAAGCAATGCTTAACGATTTCGCGGCCATCCTGGCGCGCCATGCCGACATGAACGTAATCGCGCGCTCGGCGCTCGGCCCGCCCGCGCGCAGCGCCTCGCCCGCCCAGATTCAGGCCTTCACAGCCGCGTTCCAGCACTACATGTCGCGCAAATATGGCCGCCGTTTCCGTGAACTCATCGGAGGCAGGGTGGAAGTCACCGGCGCGCGGGAGGTGCAGAGCTTTTTCGAGGTGATCTCCATCGCGCATCTGGTGGGCGAGCCGCCCTTCGAGGTGCGCTGGCATGTCTCGGATCGCGGCGGGCGGCATCTGTTCTTCAACATGATCATCGAGGGGGTGAACGTGCTGACCGCCGAGCGCGAGGAGATCGGCGCCATGCTCGACCAGCGGCGCGGCGACGTTGACCGGCTGATCGCGGATCTGCGCGCGGTTCGCTGATGCCCTGGCGAGTTCTTGCATCTCTCCTCGCGCTCGGGATCGCACCCGTAATGGCCGGGACATCCCATCTCGACGGGGAGTATCGCCCGCTCGGCTCGGGCTGGGACTGCGCGGAGATCGGCGCGCCAGGCGGGGCGGTAAGCCTGCGCGACGGGCGCTTTCGCGGG
>PWLT01000314.1 GCA_003558415.1 Hyphomicrobiales bacterium | reverse complement strand
GAAAGCTCAGATCCGTCTGCTCGACGAAGCGCCCGCCCTCGCCGCGCCCGCAGAAGCCGTAATGCTCAAGCTGGAGCATCACGACGAAGGGAAAGTCGTCATAGGGCAGGAACACATCGACATCGCGCGGGCCGACACCGGCCATGGCGAAAGCCTCCGGCGCGGCCTCGACGAATCCGGTGACGGTGATGTCGGGGTGGCTGCGCGGGCCGGCATAGTAGTTGTTCACCTCGCCGTGGCCCAGCATGTAGGCCGGGCGCTGGCTTACCTGCCGCGCCGTCTTGGCGGAAGTGACGACATAGGCGAGCCCGCCATTGACCACCGGAACACAGTCGAACAGGCGCATCGGATCCGACAGCATGCGCGATTGCAGGTATTCCTCGGTCGTGTAGGGCTTGCGGTAGATCGCGCCGGGGTTGAGCGAGGCGTGATAGCGCGTCGTCACGGCAATCTTGGCAAGCTGCTCCTGCGTGATGCCCGCATCATGCATGTAGCGGGTCTGTGCAAGGCCGAACTGCGCCGTCGCGCCCATCACGCCGAACGGCCCCTGGAAATCCCAGTAGACACCGCGCGTGCGCTCGGGCGAGAGCGGCAACCCCGGCGCGACCGAGGGAATGCTCAGCGGCGTGTCGGCCCCCACGACCAGGAAGCGATCGACGATGCCTGCCTCGATCATCGCGGCGGCGCGCACCAGCAGCGAGGCAGCACTGGCACCTCCCTGGTCGCCGCGCAGCAGCGCCCTGGGCGTCAGCCCCAGATTCTCCGCCGTTGCGGCGGCCCAATTGACCGTGTGCGCGGCCTCTGCATGGGCGACGGCGAGGCCCTGGCCATCGAAATCCTTCTTGGACATCCCCGCATGATCAAGCGCCAGATCGGCGGCCCAGGCGATGTATTCGTCCACAGTGTAGATCCGTTCACCGGGTTTGGTTCGGCTGTAGGGGGTGCGCCCCACTCCGACGATCGCTGTCTTGGCTGTCATGATGCGTCAGCTCCTCCCTTGTCGTGACCGGCGCGCGCCCGGTCAGCTTTCCTCACTGCCGGGGCGCCCCGTGAAATTCGGGACCCGCTTCTCGCGCAGGGCCGCGCGCCCTTCGGCCTCGTCGTCGCTGCCCCGGACATCGGCGAGAATGCGCTCCACGGCACCGGCCTGTTCGATGGGGCTGCGCGGCTCGCCCAGCCGTGCCAGACGCTTCATCGCCTGAACGACAAGCGGTGCGTTGCCGGCGATACGGTGGGCCAGCTCCCCGGCAACCTGCTCCAGCGCGTCCTCGTCACTCACGCGGTTGACGAAACCCACCTGATACGCGCGCTCGGCCGACAGCGCATCGCCGGTGAACAGCATCTCCATCGCCATGGCGTGGGGCATGTAGCGGGCCAGGGTGCTGGCATTGCCGCCGGTCGTGCCGATCTTCGGTTCGGGATAGGCGAACCGGGCCGAAGGCGTGGCGAGGCGCAGGTCGCAGCCCAGCGCCAGAACCAACCCGCCACCGATGCAATGGCCTGAGACAGCGGCGATGAGGGGCTTTTCGACCTCCACCCCGATGCAGGGCAGGATGCGCGCCAGATCGGCGGGCCGGGTTCCGGACTTGATATCGGCCCCCACGCTGAAGGCGCGGCCGCCTTCGCCGATCACCACGCCAACGCGCAGTTCAGGCTCAGCCGCCAGCCGACGCCACGCAGCGGCGAGGCCGTCGATCATGGTGCCGTCGATCGCGTTCAGCGCGTCGGGGCGGTTCAGCCGGATCCAGAGCACATGCGCCTCGGCGGTCAGGATCACTGCGTCGCTCATGCCGTGCTTTCCTTTCGATTGCGCGCGCCCGACCGGAGGGTGTTTCGGCCGATGCGATTCACGGGACCCGTCGCGCTGCGAAGCAAGCGAATGCGCTCGAATACAATCCGCCCTAAAGCAGCGCCAGCGTCAGCGGCAAGGTCACGAAGGCCACGACGGTCTGTGCCGTGATGATGGCCGCCATAAGCGGGGCGTCCCCGCCCATCTGCCGGGCAAGCGTGTAGGATGCCGACGCCGTCGGCGCGGCCCCGAAGATCAGTGCGATCGACAGCTCCAGCCCGTCGAGGCCGGTGAGCGTGGCCAGCGCGAGGATCGCCAGCGGGAACACCGCCAACTTGCCGATGGTCGAAATCGCGACGGGGCGCGCATTTCCCGCAAGACCGCGCAGCTTCAGGCTGGCTCCGACTGACAGCAGCATCACCGGCAGGGCGGCAGCACCCAGGATCGTCGTGACATCGTGGAGGACGGGAATCTCGTTGTCGATGAGCGGGTTCACGGCCAACCCCACCACCACGGCCAGCAGGAAGGGATTGCGCGCCACGTCGTTCAGGATGGCGGGGATCAGCCGGGCGCCCCGCACCCCCGAGAGCATCGCCACCATGATGGTCACTGCCGAAAAGTTGGTGACGGGGATCAGGATCGCCGAGGCCAGCGCGGCCGTGGCCAGACCCTCGGCACCGAAAAGCCGCTCCGAGACCGCAAGCGCGATGAAGGTGTTGTGCCGCGTCGCCCCCTGCAGGACCGAGCTCGCCGAGGGGCGCGGCACCCCCATCAGCACCGGCACGAAAAATCCGAAGGCCAGCGCCGCGATCAGGGCGCCGACGAGGACAAGCCCGAATGCGCCCACCGGCATTGCCGAAAAATCCGTCGTCGAGGTGTTCTGAAACAGCAGCGCCGGCATCAGGATCCAATAGACCAGCCGATCGTTTTGCTGCCAGAACTCGGCACTGGGGATGCCGCCGCGTCGGAGCGTGTAGCCGAGCACCAGAAGGACGAAGATGGGCATGATGGACAGCGCAGTCTGGAGCATGCTCTGCCTCCCGTTTCGCGCAGGGACCGGCCTGCCTGCCGACCCGCCGGCCGCGCCCCGCCATCGGCGCCGACTGCGAACTGGCTCCCGTCACTTGTTCACCATGAGCCAGTCCACCGCAACGATTTTGTCCCGGCTTGCAAGTACCGGGTTGAGATCCAGCTCGGCCAGCCGCCCCTCATTCGCCGCGCCGAATTCCGATACCCGCGCGATGAAGGCCGCGAGGCGGGCGCGGTCCACGCCGGGCCGGCCGCGCACCCCGTCAAGGATGGCCGCCCCGCGCAGGCGCGAGAGCATCTCGTCGGCCTCGGCCTCGGTCACCGGCGCCCGGCGGAAGACCACATCCTCAAGCACCTCGACCAGAACGCCGCCGAGGCCAACCATGACCACCATGCCGAAGACCGGATCCTCGCGCAGCCCGACGACGAGATCGACGTCGCCGCGCTTCATCTCCTGCACCAGAAGGCCGCTCAGCCGTGCTTGCGGCATGTGCTCGGCGGCGCGGGCGAGGATGCGCTCGGCCGCCGCCTGCACCGCGGCGGCATCGGCCAGACCGATCTCGACGCCGCCGATCTCGGTCTTGTGGGCGATGTCGGGCGATTCGATCTTCAGCGCGACGGGATATCCCAGCGCCTCGGCCGCCTCCACCGCGGCTTGCGGGGTCTCGGCCAGCCGAGCGCGGGCCAGCGGCACGCCCGCCTGAGCAAGACAGGCGGCGGCGGCGTCGGACGGCACCTGCCCGGAGGTCTTCGACGTGCTCGTCGTCGGCAGCCGGCGCGCGGCGCGGGCCCCGGCATCGGCCATCCAGCACGCCCGTGCCTCGGACCAGTTGACGAGCGCGGCGACGGAATCGATCACGGGTTCGCCGCCGCGCAAGGTGCAGATCCCCAGATCGCGCAGCCCCCGGATCCCGGCCTCCGGCCCGGCCACCCAGGCGACGACGAAGGGTTTGTCCGTTTCCTCCAGAAGCTCGCGGAAGATGCGCAGCAGAGGCTCCACGAAACCATCCATCAACTGGAACCATATCACCGCGACATCCACGCCGGGATCGGCCAGCACCGCCTTGACGCTCTCCTTCAGCATCAAGGGGTCGGCGATGAACTGGGCGGTCACGTCCACCGGGTTCTCGATCGCGGCAAAGGCAGGCAGCACCTCGCGCAGCCGCGCCGTCGTCGCGGGCGCGAGCCGGGCGAGTTCGAGGCCGACCTCCTCGGCACGGTCGCTCATGAGCACACCGGCGCCGCCGGATTGCGTCACGATGGCCACCCGGCGGCCCTGCGGCGGGCGGGTGGTCGCAAACATGTCCACGAAGTCGAGCAACTGCTCTTCGTTGCGCGCCCGGCACACGCCGAACTGCGCCGCCACACCCTCGAAGACCACATTCTCGCCCGCCAGCGAACCGGTATGCGAGGCCGCCGCGCGCGCACCGGAGGCGGTGCGCCCGACCTTGGTGACGACCATCGGCTTGCCGAGCGCAAGCGCCTGCTGCGCGACCCGGACGAAACCGGGGCCGTCCTTGAGCCCCTCGATATAGCCCGCGCCGACGGTGACGCGCGGATCTGCGATCACCCGCTCGGCCACGTCGGCGAAGCTCACATCGGATTCATTTCCGGTGTTCACGAAATAGCCGAGCCCGAGGCCGCGCTTGCGCGCCAGCGCCGCGATGGCGGTGCCGAAGGCACCCGACTGGGTGACGAAGCCCACCGGCCCCGAGGGCGTCTCGCCCATGCCGAACTGGGTGAAGGTGGCATAGACCTTCTCGAAGGCGTTGATCAGGCCCAACGTGTTTGGCCCGCACAGGCGGATGCCATGGCGCCCGGCCGTCTCCAGCACGCGCGCTTCGAGCGCGCGGCCTTCCTCTCCCATCTCGCTGAAGCCGGAACTGAAGACGATCGCCGCACGCACGCCCTTGCGCCCGGCCTTGTCCATCTCATCGGCGACCATCCGCGCGGGCACCGCGATCACCGCCAGATCGACCTCGCCCGGAATGTCGAGGATGTCGGCATGGCAGGGGTGCCCGCCAACCTCGCTGTATTTCGGGTTTACCGGCAGGATGCGACCCTCGTAGCCCTTTTCGAGAAGGAATTTCATCACCCGCCCGTTGAGCCGGTTGAAATCCTGCGAGACGCCAATGATCGCGATCGATCGCGGCGCCAGGAGGCAATCCATGCCGTCCCTTTGCGTCTGGCTTGCCTCGGTCGTGTCCTGCATGTCGCCTCCTCCCTCGCCGGGCCGGTCCGCTGTCAGGCCGAAAATGCCCGAATGCCGGTCTGCGCCTCCCCCAGCACCAGCGAATGAATGTCGTATGTCCCCTCAAGCGTGTTCTCGACCTCGAGATTCAGCATGTGGCGGATGACGTGATACTCGTCCGAGATCCCGTTGCCACCGTGCATGTCGCGCGCCACCCGCGCCACTTCCAGCGCCTTGCGCGCCGAGTTCCGCTTGACCAGCGAGATCATTTCGGGCGTCGCCTCTCCCGCATCCTGCAATCGGGTCAGGCGCAGCGTGGCATGCAGCGCCAGCGTGATCTCGGTCTGCATGTCGGCCAGCTTGGCCTGCACCAGCTGGTTGGCGGCCAGCGGACGGCCGAACTGTTCGCGTTCGCCCACATAGGACTGCGCCGTCTGCCAGCAGAATTCCGCCGCGCCAAGCGCGCCCCAGCAGATCGCGAGCCGCGCGCGGTTGAGGCAGCTCAGCGGCGCCGCGAGGCTCCGAGCTTCCGGCAGGACATTGTCGTCGGGCACGAAGACATCATCCATCGAGATGATGCCCGTGGGCGAGGCGCGCACCGAGAACTTGCCCTCGATCTTCGCCGTCTCCAGCCCGGCCATCCCGCGCTCCAGCAGGAAGCCGCACACCCTGCCCCCGTCATCGCGCGCCCAGACGATGAACAGATCGGCGATGGGGGCGTTCGTGATCCAGGTCTTGGTGCCGCTGAGCCGCCAGCCGCCATCGGCACGACGCGCCCGGGCGCGCATGCGCGAGGGGTCGGAACCCGCGTCCGGCTCCGTCAGGCCGAAGGCGCCGATCCGCTCGCCGCGCGCCAGCGCCGGAAGGAAACGTTCGCGCTGCGCCTCGCTGCCGAATCGGTGGATCGGGGTCATCACCAGCCCGCCCTGAACGCCACAGGCCGAGCGGAAGGCGGCGTCGACGCGCTCCAACTCGCGCGCGACCAGCCCGTAATTGACGAAGCTGGTCCCGGCGCAGCCGTAGCCGTCGATCGTCATGCCGAGAAAGCCCATCTCGCCCAGTTCGCGAAACAGCGCCGGGTCGAAGGTCTCGTGCCGGTTCCAGTCGAGGATCAGCGGCATCAGCCTTTCCTGAGCGAAGCGCCGGGCGCCGTCGCGGACCATCCGCTCCTCGTCGTCGAGCAGATCATCGAGCCGAAGGGGATCACGCCAGTCGAACACGCGACGCTCTGTCATTGCAGCCGCTCCATTACCAGAGAGATGCCCTGGCCCACGCCCACGCACATGCTCAGCAGCGCATAGCGCCCGCCCTGGCGGG
>PWLT01000052.1 GCA_003558415.1 Hyphomicrobiales bacterium | reverse complement strand
GCCTATCTCGCCCGGGCCTATGCCGACCTGAGCGCCGATGCCGAGGCGTTGGCAGCGGTGATCGACAAACTGCGCCCGTTCCAGCCCGCCCGGCGCATCGCGCACTGGCAGGATCTGGCCGCCGATGCCCGCTTCACCGAACTGGCCTCCGAACTGATGGCGCATCACTACGATCCGCGCTACGCACGCAGCGCCGCCCGCCATCCCCGCCGGCCATGCACAGAGATCGAGGCGCGCAGCCTCGCGCACGATGCGCTGCCACAGCTCGCCGATCGCATACACCGCACGCTCGCGCAGTTGCCACGAGGCCTCCCCACATCCTGAGTCCCCGTTTCTTCTTCGTTGAAATATCCCCGCCGGAGGCATCGAGCGCCGCGCAGCGGCGTCGATAACCTGCTCAATCGTCGTGAATGGTCATGCGCAGCGCACCATCGCTTGCGGCGCTCACCCTGCCGATCACCGCGCTGCGCACATGCCCCATCTCGTGCAGCTCCGCGACCAGCCTCTCCGCCGAGCCCGGCGGCACTGCCGCGAGCAGCCCGCCCGAGGTCTGCGGATCGACGAGCAGCCTGCCCCGCGGTGTGTCCGGCAGCTCCGCCATGCCCTCCAGCGCGGCCCGGTTCGCCGGCGCAAGGCTGGAGGCATGGCCGCGCGCCGCCAGCGCCTCGGCGCCCGCAAGCCAGGGCACGGCGCCCAGATCGATCCGCGCGCCGGTGCCCGAGGCCACGCAGATCTCCAGCAGATGACCGGCAAGGCCGAACCCCGTCACATCGCTCATCGCGCGCGCCTGCGCGGCGAGGAGCCGGGCCGCATCGCCCTGCGGGCGCGCCATCATGTCCCAGGCGTCGGCCACGTCATGCGCCTGCGCATCGCGCGCCATCTCGGCGGCAAGCACCGTGCCGGTGCCGATCGGCCTGGTCAGGATCAGCGCGTCGCCCGGGCGCGCGCCGCCCTTGCCGATCACCGGCACGTCCGACAGCCCCGTCACGGTGAAACCCAGCGTGAACTCCGCGCCCAGCGTCGTGTGACCGCCTGCCACCGCCGCGCCCTCGGGGCCGAACACCCCGGCTGCCGCATGCATGATCTCGCGCAGGGTGCGGCTCTGCAGCGCCTCGCTCATGCGCGGCAGGGTCACACTCGCGAGCGCGACCTGGGGGCGCGCACCCATCGCCCAGACATCGCCCAGCGCATGCACCGCCGCGATGCGCGCCATGAGCCAGGGATCCTCGACGAGGGCGCGCAGATGATCGGTGGTGAGCACCTGCCAGCCGCTGCCATGGCGCAATACGGCGGCATCGTCCCCCGGCCCGGTGATCAGATCGTCGCGTGCTGTGGGGGGCATTTCGGCCAGCGCGGCGCGCAGCGCGGTGCTGCCGACCTTGGAGCCGCAGCCTGCGCAGAGCGGCTTGCCGCCCTGCATCTGTGCACGCACACCATCGGCCACGGCGCGGGGAAGTGCAGGCGGGGGCATGGGCGGCAGCTCGCTCAGCCGGCGCATGAACCTCGCATCGATCCGGTCCTTGAGTCGCCACAGCCAGCGCCCGTCCAGCGGCAGCCCCCATTTGTCGGCCACCGCGCCGCGCCCGCCGGTGGAGACGAGCTTGAGGTAGTCGCGCTGTGCCCGGTAGCGCCGCAAGCGCCCCGCCCCGAGCGCCGCGCGCAGGTTGTGATAGAGGATCGGAGCCTGGCGCACCGCATAGACCCCCGCTCTGGCGCGCGGGCTTTCGACCATATGCGCACAATCGCCCACCGCGAAGATGCTCGGGTCCGAGACGGAGCGCAGATACGCATCGACGCTGACATAACCGTCCTTGAGCGTAAGCCCCGTCTCGCGCAACCAGCCCTGCGGGCGCGGCCCGGCGGCCGCGAGGGGGAATTCGGCATCGATGCGCGTGCCGTCCGCCAGCAGCACGGCATCGCGCGCGATCCGTTCGACGCGCGCGCCACTCACGCTGCGCACGCCCAGCCGCGTCATGTGCCGCAGCAGCCGGGCCCGTGCGCCGCGCCCGATATTGGGCAGCACGGCATCGCGCGCCTCCAGCACCGTGACCGCGGCATCGGAAAACCCCTCCCGTCGCAGCCGGTGCGCCATGGCGAGCGAGAGCTCGACCCCCGCGACGCCCGCGCCGATTACCGCCACCTTCGGGCGCGCGCGCCCGGCCCCAAGCGCGTCGAGATAGGCCTGCCAGTCGCGGGCGTATCGGTCCATCGGCTTGGCTGCGGCGGCATGGGCGAAGAAGCCCTCGATCTCGGGGAGTTCGGAGGTGATCCCGATATCGAGGGAGGCGAGGTCATAGGCCAGAGGAGGGCGGCCTGGTACATAGAGCTGGCGGGTATCGCGATCGATGCCCTCGACGCGCCCCAGGATCAACCGCGCCCCCGCGTGGCGGGCCAGCCGCACCAAGTCGATCTCAAGCGCCGCGCGGCTGTAATGCCCGGCGATATGGCCGGGAAGCATCCCCGTATAGGGCGCCGTGGGCTCGGGGCTGATCAGCGTGAGCCGCGCACCCTGCAAGGGTGTCATGCCCCACCGGCGCAGCAGCAGCGCATGGGCGTGCCCGCCGCCGATCAATACGACATCGCGGGTCGCAGGAATGTCCTGGAGGGGCTGCACGGCGCGTGCCTCCACGGGGTTGGATTGCCGGCGCGGTCGGGCCGCGTCCGAGGGTTCTGCCCGCCCTTTCCCTATCCGCGGCCGGGCGGCAATGCGAGGTCCTTTCCGCCGCTCTGCCCGGGCGCGCCGAGCGCCGCGAAGGCGAGACGCGGCTCAACCGCTCTCGATACGCGCCTCGATATCCTCGATATCGGCGCCGCGATCCTCGGCATTGCCCAGAACCGCCTCGCGCAGTTCGGGTAGCCGGCGCAACAGGCGCAGGAATCGCGCCTCATCCAGCCGCAGCAGGGTGCAATGGGTGATGGCGCGCACGCGCCCGCGGCGCACCCGCTTGCCCGCGAGCATCGAGATCTCCCCGAACATCTCGCCATTGCCAAGGCGCTGGCGCTGCCCGCCGACCTCGCGCTCCACCGCGCCCGAGGCGATGAAGAACACCGCGCGCACGGGCGCGCCGCGTCGGATGATGGTCTCGCCCGGTTCGGCGAAGATGGTCACCAGCGCCCGCGCGAGCCGGCGCTGTTGCTGCGGTGAGAGTCCCGCGAAGAGCGGGAACCGCTCCACCATCTCGCGCTTGTGCAGTGACAGGTCGAGCCGCGGCCGCGTCTCGGCGGCGCGGCGGCGCGCAGCGATGGAGCGCCTCAGCGAGTTATAGAGATCGGCACCGATCAGCCCGTCGTCAAAGCTCGCCTCGATCTCGCGTTCTTCCAGCCGCAGCAGCGCCTTGCGGATGAAGCCGCGTTCGAGTTGCTCGGCATAGCCCGGATATTGCAGGCGCAACCCGGCAATGTCGCGGTCGAGCTCCTCGGCGCGCCGGTGGAGCACCTCGTGCAGCAGGTCGGTGACGCGGCGACCGTGGATGCGCTGGATCTTGGTATCCACGAATTCGTGCAGATCGCTCAGGATCATCCGCGTGATCAGCAGCACCTCGAAACGCGCCGCGACAAGATCGGCCAGCGGGCGGGAGATCCGCAGGTGCCGGTGCAGCAGATAGGCGATCCGATGCCCCCAGCCCTGCGCGGTGTTCTTGCGCGCCGTGCTGCGATAGGCGCTGCGCCCGCCGCTGCGCGTGGCCTCGATGAGCCGTGCGGCGTCGCTGAGCATCCGCTCGATCAGCGCGTTGGATATGGTGCGCTCGCGGAAGCCTTCGAGGATCATCTCGCGCTCGCGCCCGGCGAGGGTGACCAGCCCCAGCGTCAGGCGGTCGCGGTCGAGGATCTCCTGCGCCTTCTCGGCGGCCTTCACGGCCGTATCGAGGCGCGCGCCGAAGCTCTTTGCCTCGGAGCGCACGATATCCTTGGTAAGCTGATGGCGCTTGGCCGTCTCGGCAACCTCCTCGCGCACGGTCTGCAGCGCGACGGCCACGACCTGGTTTTGCAGCGCGGCCTCCAGCGGTGGCAACCGGTCGAGACGCAGCCAGCGGATCATCGGGCGCAGCGTCGTGCCCTGCACCAGCAGCGTGAACAGCGTGAAGCCGGTCGCCAGAACGGCCACAAGCCGCTGGGCATCGGGCGGGATCACCGCGCTTTCGGTCACCGCCAGCGCCAGCGCCAGCGTCACCGCCCCGCGCAACCCGCCCCAAAGGATGACGAACCTGAAGGCCGGGCTGATCGGGGGCGAGAGCCGAAACATCCCCAGAAGCGGCAGAACGCCGAACAGGGTGACCGCGCGCGCCACCATCGCGGCGACCACGACCACCCCCACGAGCCCGACATCGACCCATGTCACATCGTCGAGCAGACGCGGGACCAGGATCGCGGCGAGGATGAAGATGAGCGAGCCGGCCCAATGCGCCAGTAGCTCCCATGTGTCGCGCAGGTAGCCCCAATTCGCCGGCGACAGCCTGGCCGGCCCGGTGAGGTTGAGCGTCATGCCCGCCGCGACAACGGCGACGACGCCCGAGACCGACAGGAGCTGCTCGGCAGCGATATAGGTGATATAGGGCAGCGCGAGGCTGAGCGAGACCTGCGCCAGCCGGAAGCCGCGCAGCCAGTCCATCACCACCACGAGGATGCGCGCGATGGCGTAGCCGCTCACCGCCCCCAGACCCAGCTGCAGGATGAAGGCGAGCCACTGTGCCTGCAGGGCGGGATCGCCCGCACCGGGAAGTGTGAGCGTCACGAACAGCCCGAAAAGCGCGATTGCTGCCGCGTCGTTAAGCAGGCTCTCGCCCTCGATCAGCCGGGTCAGCCGGCGCGGCGCACCGATTTCGCGGAAGATGCCGACCACCGCCGAGGGGTCCGTGGTCGCCACGATCGCGCCGACCAGCAGGCAGACGACCAGCGGCTGGGCGGCAAAGGGCAGCAGCGCAAAGCCGATGGTAAAGGTGGCGATCACCACCGCGAGCACCGCCATCACCAGGATCGGCACCCAGTCGTCGAGCATGCGCCGCAGGTTGAGCGTCAGTGCCACCTGAAACAGCAGCGTGGGCAGAAAGACATAGAGGAAGGTCTGGCTGCCCACCGGAAAGTCGAGGATCGTGCTGGCCAGCGGATCGAAGGCGTCGGTCAGCTCGGTGCTCAGCAGATACCCCGCGCCGGCGCCGATCAGAATCCCGATCATCGCCAGCAGCACGGTAAACGGCAGGCGCAGCCAGATCGCCAGCGGCTGTCCGACGCCGATCACGACGAACAGCGCCGCGAGGACGCCAAGGAAGGTGACAAGGTCCATCCGGAACGTTCCGTTGTCGGAATTTTTTGCGTCGAATCCATTCGTTGCAGCCCGGAGATCGAGGTGCAACAGGATCTTCCCCACGCTCGCCCGGAGTGCGGGCGAGGTATTGGGACTTGACGGCTGCAGCGGCCTCGCTTACCTAGCCGCGACTCTTGGCGGAGTAGCTCAGTTGGTTAGAGCAGTGGAATCATAATCCATGTGTCGGGGGTTCAAGTCCCTCCTCCGCTACCACACAACCATTTGAAAAGCATACAAAGGTTGCCGGCCTTGGCGCTGACCTCCGCGTTGTCACTCGTTGCCAAGCTAGAATTGCTAGCTGCATGAGCGAGAGATACCGCCGTCGACCGGATGCCGGCATCACCGACAGGGCCTCACCCTGCGGGCGCCATCAAAACATGGTGCGAGCGCAATGGTCGATGCCAGGATGATCACCGCGCTCCTTCGGCCGGCTCACCCACCAATGCAAGATCGTTGAAATCGGCAACGAGCGCTGGCGCTTCAAGGCCAGAGCGTGCCGCTCGGCTGCCCGTGAAACGCTCATGTATTTACCCCCGTCGGGGGGGGCGAAGACGCGAACAAACCCCGTCGCGTGATACCCGATGGTGGCAGCATCGGTTTTTCGATTGCCACTTGTGAAGAAAGGGCGCAGAGATGGACTGAGCTATGGCCTCTGAAGGAGAGTCGGCGGATGAATGGTTTCAAGGGTTTTTTCGGTTTTCTGCTTCTGGCCTTCGTCCTGCCCCTCCCAGCCGTGGCGCAGGACGGCGCGCGCGGGATGCTCACCATCACCTTCGACGATGCCTCCCGCTCGCAATATGAGCACGGGCTGCGGATCGCAGAGGATCTCGGCATGGTGGGCACGCTTTTCGTGATCTCCGGCGAGACCGATGCGGCACAGCGCGATCCAAACTACTGGGTTATGAACTGGCGCCAGGTCCGCGACTTTCGCGATGCGGGCTGGGAAATCGGCGCGCATAGCGACACCCACCCCCATATGACGGAAATTTCGACCGCCGAAGTCATCCGCGAGCTCGACGTCTCGCGCGAGGCTATCGAGGAAAATGT
>PWLT01000401.1 GCA_003558415.1 Hyphomicrobiales bacterium | reverse complement strand
GTCAACGAGGTCGAGGGGGTCGATTTCGGCATCAACCTGATTCCCCACACCAAGGCCGCGACGACCTTCGGTGAGGTGGACGAGGGCGATCTCGTGAACCTGGAGGTCGATACGCTCGCGCGCTACGTTGCCCGCCTGCGCGAGTGGGAGGCCGGCTGAGTCCCGACGCGCAATAGCGATCTCGCGGACAGCTGGGGCAGAACTCCGCCGCGTCGCGGTTGCGCTGCGGTTCCCCTCCGGCCCCCTTCCCCCTGTTCCCCGGATGCTCTATCTGGACCCCAAAAGACAGAGGTGATGCCTTATGAGCCATGACAAACCCGGCCCGGTGGAAGAATCCTTTCACGATGCGATCTCGCCCATCGAGGAGATCATCGAGGATGCGCGCAACGGGCGCATGTTCATCCTCGTCGATCACGAGGACCGCGAGAACGAGGGCGATCTGGTCATTCCCGCACAGATGGCCACGCCCGAGGCGGTCAATTTCATGGCCACGCATGGGCGCGGGCTGATCTGCCTGGCGCTGCCGCGCGAGCGCATCGACGCGCTGGGGCTGCAGTTGATGTCGACCAAGAATTCGTCGCGCCACGAAACCGCCTTCACCGTCTCGATCGAGGCGCGCGAGGGCGTGACCACGGGCATCTCGGCGCATGACCGCGCGCGTACCGTGTCGGTGGCGATCGACCCGACCAAGGGTGCCGCCGACATCGCCACCCCCGGTCACGTCTTTCCCCTGCGCGCGCGCGAGGGGGGCGTTCTGGTGCGCGCGGGCCATACGGAGGCGTCGGTGGATGTGGCGCGGCTGGCGGGGCTCAACCCCTCGGGCGTGATCTGCGAGATCATGAACGAGGACGGCTCGATGGCCCGGCTGCCCGATCTGGTGCGCTTTTCGCAGCGCCACGCGCTCAAGATCGGGACCATATCGGACCTCATCGCCTATCGCCGCCGCAACGACAATCTGGTCAATGAGCGCGCGGTGCGGCCGGTGACCTCGGCCTTCGGCGGCGACTGGATGATGCGGGTGTTCAGCGACGAGACGCAGGGTGCCGAGCATGTGGTGCTCACCAAGGGCGACATCACCAGCCCCGAGCCGGTTCTGGTGCGCATGCATGCGCTCAACCCGCTCGAGGATGTGCTGGGCATCGGACCCGAACATGCGGGGGAGCTGCCCGGCGCGATGCGGGTGATCGCCGCGGAGGGGCGCGGCGTGGTCGTGCTGCTGCGCGACACCACGATGAAGCTTGCCGAGGACGGTGCGCATGCGCCCCAGATCCTGCGGCAATACGGGCTGGGGGCACAGATTCTCGCGGCGCTGGGGCTGTCGCGGATCACTCTGGTGACCAATTCGGGCATGCCCAAGGTCGTCGGACTCGACGCTTACGGGCTGACGATCGAGGGCACGCGCCCCATCCCCAAGGAGTGAATCCATGGCCGCGAAACAGACCGAAACAGCGATGCCGCTGCCCGAGTTCGACGCCCCCGTGAAGGTGCTCATCGTCGTGGCACCCTTCTATCGCGACATCGCCGACGATCTCATCCGGGGCGCAAAGGCGGCGCTCGATGCCGCCGGGGCCGAGTGGGAGGTCGTCGAGGTGCCCGGTGCGCTGGAGGTGCCGCCCGCCATCGCGCTGGCGCATGAGCATGCGAATTTCGACGCCTATGTGGCGCTGGGCTGCGTGATCCGTGGCGAGACGACGCATTACGAGACGGTGTGCAACGACTCCTCGCGCGGGCTGACGCTGCTCGGGCTGGGAGGGACGTGCATCGGCAACGGCATCCTCACGGTGGAGAACCGCGACCAGGCGCTGGTGCGTGCCGACCCCGAGCGTCAGGACAAGGGCGGCGGCGCGGCGGCCGCGGCGCTGCACCTGCTCGCGCTGGCGCGCAAATGGCGGCGCGCGGGCCGCGATGTGGGTTTCAAGCCGCCCGCCGGATCGTTCCGCATCGCCGATGACGGCACGACGGAGGGGCCGGGGCGCGCATGACCGTCAAACCCGATTCCAGGCGGCTGCGCTCGGCGGCGCGGTTCTATGCGGTGCAGGCGCTCTTTCAGATGGAGGCGGCGGGGCAGGGCGTCGATTCGGTGCGCCGCGAATTCGAGGATCACCGCATCGCTGCCATTCACGACGGAGAGGAAAGCGCCGATGCCGATATCGCGCATTTCCGCCGTCTGCTCGACGATGCGGTGAGCTCGCAGGGCTGGATCGACCAGCTCACCGACCGGGCGCTGGTTGAGAAATGGCCGATCGCGCGGATCGATCCGACGCTGCGGGCGCTGTTTCGCGCCGCTGGCGCCGAGCTGCATATGGGCGAAACCCCGCCCAAGGTGGTGATCAACGAATTCGTCGAACTGGCGCGCGCCTTCTTCCCCGAGGGGCGCGAGGCGCGCTTTGTCAACGCGGTGCTCGACCATATGGCGCGCGAGGTCAGGCCCGAGGCGTTCTGAGGCCCTGGTTGCGGCACAATGCCCCGCCCCGCGGGTGTTGCCGTTCGGGCCGGAAAGCCTATCCTGTGATGTATCAGATGCAGGAGCTGCGCCATGCCCGAACTCGTCCGCATGTATATCCGCAATGTCGCCATCGGCTTTGCCATCGCGGCGGTGTTCGTCGCCGGGCTGCTGTGGCTCAATGTGGGCAATCTCCAGCACCTGATCTTCAACACTTCGGGCGGCTATCTGGCGCTGTTCATGCTGGTCTTCTTCAATGGGCTGGTCTTTGCCGGGGTGCAGTTCGCGATTGCGGTGATGGGCATGGCCGAGCGTGACGAGCCCGCCGGGGGGCGCCCGGTCAGGCTGCCCATGGGCGATGCGTTTTCACCCGAGCCCGTGCGCATTCCCGTCAGCGAGCCCGTCAGCGAGAACGACAGATACTGAATCAGCCGCGCGCATCAGGCCGAAGCCATGAGCTCCGTGCGGTCGATCCGTGCGCGCGGCATCTGCAGGCTCGGGACCCCGCCGCGCGATCCCCTCACTTCGGAAACCCACACCGTCCATCGAACCGTCCAGATGGGCACCCGTCTTGCCGTTCGCTCCAGGGCGAACTCCTCCGCTGCACATATGCGCGAAGAATGGCTGGGTCAGATCTGAAAATGGCCGGACGTGGACGGCGCCGCGCCTACCCAGTTGCGCGTGACCGGTCAGGCGCTCGGCGCGAGGTTCATCACTCCGTCAGCGCGACGATGCGAACCGCATTGCCCCTGGCCGATAGCGCGATCTCGCCCTCACACAGCCGCAATGCATCGGCTCCGAACACCGCCAGACGCCATCCGCGTAGGGCGGGCAGGTCGCGCTCTCCGGCGGCGATGGCGTCGAGATCGGAGCTGTTGGCGATCAGCTTCTGCGCCACGCCCGCCTCTTCGGCCTTGGCCTTGAGCAGCACCCGCAGCAGATCGGCCAGCGCCGGATTGACCTGCAACTGCGCGCGCCCCTCCTCGGCACTGGGGAGCTCGGCCGTCTCCATCCCCGTCTTGACGGCGCGCAGGATGCCCTGGGCGATCTCGCCGCGCCTTGCATCGCGCAGCAGCAGCCGCGCGCGGGAGAGATCATCGATGCTCTGCGGACGGGTCGAGGCCAGCTCCATCAACGCATCGTCCTTCATCACCCGGTTGCGGGGGATGTCGCGGCTCTGGGCGTATTCCTCGCGGAAACGGGCCAGTTCGCGCACCACTGCCAGGAACCGCCCCGAGGAATTGCGCGTCTTGATCCGCCGCCAGGCATCGGCGGGATCGACCACATAGGTTGCCGGATCGGCAAGCGTGGCAAGCTCCTCCTCCACCCAGGGGCGGCGGCCGGATTTCTCGATCTGGCGAGCGAGCTCCTCGTAGATCACCCGCAGATGCGTGACATCGGCCAGCGCATAGGTCTTCTGCGCCTCCGAGAGCGGTCGGCGCGACCAGTCGGTGAAACGCGAGGTCTTGTCGAGCGAGGCGCGCGCCACCTTGCGCACCAGCGTCTCATAGCCGACCTGTTCGCCGAAGCCGCAGACCATTGCCGCGATCTGGGTGTCGAAGAGCGGGCGGGGCAGGGTGCGCCCGTCGATATAGAAGATCTCCAGATCCTGACGCGCGGCGTGCAGGACCTTCACCGTACTCTCGTCGCGCAGAAGCTCGTAAAAGGGATCGAGCGAGAGATCGCCCTCAATCGGATCGACCAGAACCGCCTCGCCGCCCTGCGGTCCCTCCGGACCGGGCAGTGCCATCTGCAGCAGGCACAGCTTGGCGTAATAGCTGCGCTCGCGCAGGAACTCGGTGTCGATCGTGACATAGGGAGCGGCGCGCGCGCGTGCGCAGAAGGCGGCAAGCTCCTCGGTGGTCGTAAGGGTCTGCATGTAAAGCGTTTCGCCCGTTCCTGTCGCCGTCTCGTCCTGCGAGCGCGGGGGGATGAGATGCCCCCGCGCCGCGCTGCGCTCAGAGCGCCTTCTTCAGCGCCTCGACCAGATCGGTGCGCTCCCATGAGAAGCCCCCATCGGCCTCGGGCTCGCGCCCGAAATGGCCGTAGGCGGAGGTGCGCTGATAGATCGGGCGGTTGAGCTGGAGATGCTCGCGGATCCCCGTGGGCGTGAGATCCATCACCTCGGCCACGGCGCGCTCGATCGCTTCCTCGTCAGGCTCGGCGGTGCCGTGGGTGTCGACATAGACCGAGAGCGGCCGCGCCACGCCGATCGCATAGGACAGCTGGATCGTGCAGCGCCGTGCAAGCCCGGCGGCGACGACGTTCTTGGCCAGATAGCGCGCCGCATAGGCCGCCGAGCGGTCGACCTTTGACGGGTCCTTGCCCGAAAACGCCCCGCCCCCGTGCAGCGCCGCGCCGCCATAGGTGTCGACGATGATCTTGCGCCCGGTCAGCCCGGCGTCGCCGTCGGGGCCGCCGATGACGAAGGTGCCGGTGGGGTTGACGTGCCATTCGGTGTTCTCGGTCAGCCAGTCCGCGGGCACCACCTCGCGGATATAGGGCTCGACCACGGCGCGGATCTCGTCGGAGGTCTGGCTCTCGTCGGTATGCTGGGTGGAAAGCACCAACTGAACGACCTCCACGGGGCGGCCGCCTTCGTAGCGCAGGGTGAGCTGGCTCTTGGAGTCGGGGCGCAGGATGGGCTCGGCGCCCGATTTGCGCACCTCGGCCAGCCGCTTGAGGATCTTGTGCGAATAGTGGATCGGGGCGGGCATCAGCTCGGGGGTTTCATCGACGGCGTAGCCGAACATGATCCCCTGATCGCCCGCGCCCTGATTGCCGCCCACGCCCTGCCAGATATGGGCGGACTGCTCATGCAGGAAGTTGAGCACATGGCAGGTGTTCCAGTGGAACTTTTCCTGCTCGTAGCCAATATCGCGGATACAGTCGCGCGCGATCTGGCTGATGCGGCCCATGAAGTCCTTGAGCCGCTCCTGATCCGACAGCCCGACCTCGCCGCCGATCACCACCAACCCGCTGGTGGCGAAGGTCTCGCAGCCGACGCGGGCCATGGGTTCCTCGGCGAGGAAGGCGTCGAGCACCGCATCCGAGATGCGGTCGCAGACCTTGTCGGGGTGGCCCTCCGAGACCGACTCGGAGGTGAAAAGATAGTTCTGTCGGGACATTTGCAGCGCTCCATTGAAAACCCCCGCCACGCCAGGAAGCCGTTGTGGCGGGTCGACAGGTTGCGCTTACCCCCCGCCTGCCCGGGCGTCAATGCCGCCCGCGTCGGCGGTACAGCGCCAGCCCCGCAAGAAGCCCCGCCAGGAGCAGCGCCAGCGGCGCCTCGCCGTGGCGCGCAAAGGGCGTGGGTGGGGCCGAACCCGGAAGCGTTGCGTCGAGGAACCCCTCCTCGTTCAGCCCGATCTCGTCCATGACCCGCCCGCGCGCGTCGATCACCGCCGAGACGCCCGTATTGGCCGCGCGCGCCAGCGGCAGCCCCATCTCGATGGCGCGGAAGCGCGCCTGCGCCAGATGCTGATAGGGCCCGGCGACGCGGCCGAACCAGGCGTCATTGGTTACCTGCAACAACCAGTCGGGGCGCGCCGTGGCGCGCAGCAGCCGCGGGAACACCGCCTCATAGCAGATCAGCGGCAGCGCCACCCCCGACGGGCCGAGATCCATCAGCGCCGGTCCGGGGCCGGGGCTGTAGCCGGCAAGCTGGCGCGCGGCCATTCCCCCCAGCCGCGTGCCGGCGAGCACCTCGCCGAAGGGGACGTACTCGCCGAAGGGGACGAGATGATGTTTGTCGTAGATCTCGCCAACCTCGCCATCCGGCCCGATCAGCGCCAGGGAGTTGAAGAAGCGCCCCTCCTCTTGGCGCTGCACGCCCAGCGCCACGGGCACGCCGCCCGCGGCCTCGGCGATCATCTCGATGACCGGCTCGACATCGTCGAGCAGCCAGGGAATCGCGGT
>PWLT01000015.1 GCA_003558415.1 Hyphomicrobiales bacterium | reverse complement strand
GATGGGAATCTCGCGCCCCAGCGGCGTGGTGAACTGCGCCGGCGCCAGCCGGTCAAGAAGTTGCAACTGCGCGCGGCTCAGCGCCGCGCGCAGCGCATCATGAAGATCGAGCGCGCGCAGATCTTCGGCGCTGCGACAGCCGGCGAGATAGGGCAGCAGCCAGTCCTCGGCCCGCGCCAGCAGCCCCTCATCCGAGAAATCGGGCAGATCGGCGCCCTGCCCGCGCAGCAGCTCCACCCGCGCCTGCAGCCGCCGCGCGCGGGCACTCATGCCGCAGGCCTCCAGCCCCAGATCGCGCACGCCCTCCAGCGCCGCGCGCGCCACGGCCTCGGGCGGTGCGTCGTGCCAGATCCGGTCATTGAGCACCAATGCGCCGAGTCGCTCCTGCTGGCGGGCGCGCACATGACGCGCGCGGCGTGACCATTCGCAGAGATCAGCCCAGGCGATGTGCACACCGAAAAGCTGGCGCAACTCGGCCTCCGAAATCGCGATTGCCTGACGGATGCGCGCCTCGCGCGCATCCCCGTCCAGATCGGTGGCCACGATCAGCCGCGCGCCCGCCAGCGGGTCGCTTTCATCCATCGCCGCCCCCTTGCCGCCCGAGAGCACCCAGCGCGGCGCCTCGCCCTTGCGGCGCAGGCCGATGCGGTCGGGATAGGCGAGCGCGGCCATCCCGGCGGTGCTGAGCGGCTCGGACGGATCGGGCCGCTCGGGCGCGAGGCGGGCAAGGCGTTTGGCCTCGGCACGGATGCGCTCCACGGTGGCGCGATGCGGCGTATGGGGGTGGTCCTCGGCAAAGCGGCGCGGCTCCGCCACGGCCTTGAGGCGCAGCGAGAGATCAACCGGCGCGCCGCGCAGCGGGTCGCGCTCGGACAGAAGGGCGGCAAGGGGCGCGGCCGCGCGCCCCGCGATCAGCAGCATATGGGCAAGGCGCGGATGCAGCGGCAGCGCCGACATGGCACGCCCATGATCGGTGACGCGGCCGGCGCCGTCCAGCGCGCCCAGCCCCGATAGCAGCGCGCGCGCCTCCGCGAGCGGCCCGGCGGGCGGCGGCGTCAGAAAGGCAAGCCCCGCCCCCTCGGGCGCGCCCCAGACCGCCAGTTCCAGCGCCAGCCCGGCCAGATCGGCGGTTTCCATCTCGGGCGGGGCATAGGCGGGCAGCGCCCCCTCCTCGCCGCGCGTCCACATCCGGAAGGCGACGCCCGGCGCCACCCGCCCGGCGCGCCCCCGGCGCTGGTCGGCCTCGGCGCGGCTGACGCGCTCGGTCACCAGCCGCGACATGCCCGAGGACGGATCGAACCGCGCCCGCCGCGCACGGCCTGCATCGACGACAACGCGCACATCCTCGATGGTCAGCGAGGTCTCGGCGATGGCGGTGGCAAGCACGATCTTGCGCCCCTGCGCCGCCGGGGCGATGGCGGCCTGCTGGGCCTTGAAATCCATCGCGCCATATAGCGGGAAAATGCGGCACCTGTCCGGCAGCCTGCCGTCGAGCGCTGCCTCCACGCGCCGGATCTCGCCCGCGCCCGGAAGGAAGGCGAGCACCCCGCCTTCGGTTTCAGCCAAGGCGCGGGCGATCAGATCGGCCGCCGCAGTCTCGAAACGTGCATCCGCCTTCAACGGTCGGTCGAGCCAACGGGTCTCCACCTCAAAGCTGCGCCCCTGCGCGGTGATCACCGGCGCATCGCCCAGTAGCGCGGCCACAGGGGCGGCATCGAGCGTGGCCGACATCACCACCAGCCGCAGATCGGGGCGCAGCGCCTCGCGCGCCTCCCAGGTCAGGGCAAGGCCCAGATCGGCGTTGAGCGAGCGCTCGTGGAACTCGTCGAAGATTACCGCACCGATCCCGCCCAGCGCTGGGTCGGATTGGATCATGCGGGTGAGGATGCCTTCGGTCACGACCTCGATGCGCGTGGCCTTCGACACTTTCGCTTCGCCCCGGATGCGGTAGCCGACCGTGGCCCCGACGGGCTCGCCCAGCGTCGCGGCCATGCGCTCGGCAGCGGCGCGGGCGGCCAGCCGGCGCGGCTCCAGCATGACGATGCGCCCCTCTACGCCCGCCTCCAGCAGCGCCAGCGGCACGCGCGTGGTCTTGCCCGCGCCGGGCGGCGCCTGCAGCACGGCGCGCCCCGCGCCGTCAAGCGCCGCGCACAGGTCGGGCAGGACCGGGTCGATGGGAAGTGCGTCTCTCACGCGGCAGGTTATCCCCGGATTCGCCGGTGCAGACCAGAGCGGAGCGACCTGGATCCTACTTCGGGCGCCGCGAGCGACCTGGCGGGCTTTCCCGGCCCTTGCCCCGCGCGCCCCGAACGGGCAAGAGGGCCACCGGATGCGGGTGTCGGGAAGGGTCCGGCCGGGATGGATGTCGAACAGCTTGCACAGCAGCTTGTCGCGGGAGACCGGCGTGCGCTTGCGCGCGCGATCACCCTTGTGGAGAGCCGCCGTGCCGATCACCGGGCGCAGGCGACCGAACTGCTCGAGCGCGTCGCCGCGCCCGGGCGCGAGGCGCTGCGGCTGGGGCTCTCGGGCACGCCCGGTGTCGGCAAATCGACCTTCATCGAGGCGTTCGGCACCATGCTCACCGCGCGCGGGCTGCGTGTCGCGGTGCTCGCGGTCGATCCGTCCTCGGCGCGCTCGGGCGGCTCAATCCTGGGGGACAAGACGCGCATGCCGCGGCTGGCGCGCGATCCGCGCGCCTTCGTGCGCCCTTCCCCCAGCCAGACGCATCTGGGCGGCGTTGCCCGGCGCACGCGCGAGGCCGTGGCGCTGTGCGAGGCCGCGGGTTTCGATCTTGTGCTGATCGAGACGGTGGGCGTGGGCCAGTCGGAAACGGTCGTGGCCGAACTCTCCGATGTCTTCGTGCTGCTGATCGCACCGGGGGGCGGGGATGAGCTGCAGGGCGTCAAGCGTGGCATCATGGAAGCCGCCGATCTGATCCTCGTCAACAAGGCCGATGGCGACCTGAAGCCAGCGGCCGAGCGCACGCGCACCGATTACGCCGGCGCCCTGCGCCTGTTGCGACGCCGGCCGCAGGATCCGGAGGGCTTTCCCAAGGCGCTGTGCGTCTCGGCCCAGGCCGAGGCGGGGCTTGAGGAGGCCTGGTCCGAGATCACCGCGCTGGCCGAGTGGCGCCGCGACGAGGGGCACTGGCAGGCGCGGCGCTCGGCGCAGGCGCGGCACTGGTTCGAGGAAGAGGTGCGCGAGGGGCTGCTCGCAAAGCTGCGTGACCACCCTGCCACGCGCGCACGGATGGCAGATCTGGGAGAGGCGGTGGCGGCGGGGCGCGCTGCGCCGAGTGCGGCGGCGGCCGAAGTGCTCGCCGGGATGGAGGCGTCGCCCGGCGAGGCCGCGGGATGAATCGCTTGACGCTCGCCCCCATTCCCAGTAGTTCCGCGCGATGAATTGCACGGCGCGCCGGAACACGGTCGCCGAGGGATGTCTGGACAAGGATCACGATCATGTCGCGCGTCTGCGAACTGACCGGCAAGGGGCCGATGAGTGGCAACAATGTCAGCCACGCCAACAACAAGTCGAGGCGGCGTTTCCTGCCGAATCTCAACGACGTCACGCTGATGTCGGATGCGCTGGGGCGCTCCTTCAGCCTGCGCATCTCGGCTGCGGCGCTGCGCACGGTCGATCACCGCGGCGGGCTCGATGCCTTTCTGGCGCGGGCCAAGGACGAGGAACTCTCGCCCAAGGCACAGAAGATCAAGCGCGATATCGCCAAGGCGGCAGCCGACGCGGCAGCCTGAACCGGTCGCACGGATCGGTTCCTGTGTGAGGCCCCGCCCGGTCGGCGGGGTCTTTTGCGTTGCGCCATCGCACCGCGCCGCAATGCGCCCGCGCGCTCAGGTCTTCAGGCGGTAGCCGATGCGGAACCAGTACCAGCACAATATGCACACGGCGAGGGTGGAGGTGCTCACCACGCCAAGGCCAAGCCAGGGCGAGCCGTCCGATTGACCGATCATTCCGAAACGCACCCCATCGATCAGGTAGAAGACCGGGTTTGCGTAGCTGATCGTCTGCATCAGCGGCGGCAGGGTCGAGACCGAATAGAAGGTGCCCGACAGGAAGGACAGCGGCATGATGACGAAATTGGTGATCGCCGCGATCTGGTCGAACTTGTTGGACAGGATCGCCGCCGCGATGCCGAGCGCGCCGAGAAAGGCCGAGCCCAGCAGCACGAAGACCGCCACCCATAGCGGATGCGCCACGCCGATGCCCAGCGTCAATATCATCCCGGTCAGGATCGCCGCGGCCACGAAGAGCCCGCGCCCGATGCCGCCGGCAAGGTAGCCCAGCACCAGCTCCACCGGCGAGAGCGGCGGCATCAGGGTATCGACGATATTGCCCTGCACCTTGGAGATGACGATCGAGGAGGAAGTGTTGGCGAAGGCGTTCTGAATCACATTCATCATCAGGATGCCGGGGGCGAGAAACTCGATGAAGGGCACGCCCATCATTTCGCCGCGAATCGGCCCGATGGCGAGCGTGAACACCGCAAGGAACAACCCGGCGGTGATCAGTGGTGCGGCCAGGGTCTGGGTCCAGACGGCCAGGAAACGGCGCACCTCGCGCGCCGAAAGCGTATAGAGGCCCATCCAGTTCACCCGCCCGAAGCGGCGCACGCCCATCGCCTTGTCGGTCGCGCTCATGGTCCTGTCTCCGCGCTTGCCTTCGTTGCCTGCGGCTTGTATCTCACCGGCTCGCGCTTACAATAGTGGTGAATGGGAATTGTCGAGAGTGGCGCGGCCGCGACGGCGACGCAAGCGGCCCCCTCTCAAGCCGGAGGCAGGAGATCATGTCCTGGACCGACGAGCGCGTGGAAACGCTCAAACGCATGTGGGCTGAGGGCCAGTCGGCCTCTCAGATCGCCAAGGAAATCGGCGGCGTGACCCGCAACGCGGTGATCGGCAAGGTCCACCGGCTGGGCCTGTCCAACCGCGGCGCGGCGAATGGTGCCAAGCCCGTGCCGGGCGAGGAACCGCCGCAGGAGATGGACGACAGCGTCGCGGGCGCGATGGGCGACGGGGCCGAGCCGGTCGCCGCGCCGGCAGAAGTGCCCGAACCGGCGGGCGCGGCGGCCGAGGCCGCCAACCACGTCAGCGCACCGGCCAATCCCGGCCCCGGACGCAAGCCCGTGGTCGCAGCCGGGCAACCATTGCCGCCGCAGCCATCGGCCAATGAGGTGAGCCCCGAGGCGCTCGCCAGTGTCCGCGAGATCGAGAAAAAGGCGCGCAAGCTCTCGCTGATGGAACTGACCGAGCGCACCTGCAAATGGCCGGTGGGCGACCCTGCCACGCCGGATTTCTGGTTCTGCGGCCTGCCGGTTCAGACCGGAAAGCCCTATTGCGAGGCCCATGTCGGGCTGGCCTTTCAGCCGATGTCCTCGCGCCGCGACCGCAGGCGCTGACCCTCGCCCGGGCAATCTCCAGTCACCTGGAGCAGAATTTCGCAGCATCATTGCGGCGCAACTCGCTTAGTCGAGGGATGACCGGTTTGTCGCATACGACAATCCGCCGGATATCGAAGGCAATGGGCCTGCAACCGCATCGTTGCGAAATCTTCAAGCGGTCCACAGATCCCCCGGAGGCCGACCTCTGGCCTTTCATCGCAGCAGATGATGGTGACGTCACCTAGAAGTACCCCCGGACCAGCGCGCCCGATATCAACGTCCAGCCATCCGCGACCACGAAGAAGGACAGCTTGAATGGCAGCGAGACGATCGCCGGCGGGACCATCATCATCCCCATCGACATCAGGATCGCTGCCACGACGAGATCGATGATCAGGAACGGCAGGAAGATCAGGAAGCCGATCTCGAAGGCCCGCGCGATCTCGCTGAGCAGGAATGAGGGCACGAGCAGCGACAGCGCCGCATCCGGCGCCAGTTGCGCATCCGCCTGATCCGGGCGCAGCGCGCCCAGTGCCTCGAAGGTCGCCGGCTCGATCCGCGCTACCATGAACAGCCGGAAGGGCTCGAGCGTGTGCATGAAGGCCGCCTCGACATCGCTCTCGCCGTCCAGCATCGGGATGATGCCCGTCTGCCAGGCCTCGGTGAAAACCGGCTCCATCACGAAATAGGTCAGGAACAGCGCGAGGCTGACGATCAGCATGTTGGGCGGCGATTGCTGCAGTCCGATCGCCTGGCGCAGGATGGCGAGCACCGTGACCATGAAGGGAAAGCAGGTGATCATGATCGCCAGCCCGGGCACAAGGCTCAGAACGGTGATCAGGACCATCAGCTGGACCGCCCGCATCGACAGCGACGACCCGTCGCCGAGATCGATGGTAACCTCCTGCGCCGCGGCCGGAATGCTCAACGCGAGCAGCGCCGCGATCGCCAGCGCCACAACCACCGGCAGGGCCCCCAGTGGGGTGGCCCTCAGAGAGGCGGTGCGGTGCGGCGCGCGGGCGGTTCCGGTCGGCGCGCCCATGTCAGAG
>PWLT01000326.1 GCA_003558415.1 Hyphomicrobiales bacterium | reverse complement strand
CGGGGCGACCATGGTCGAGAAGGGCAAGGAATACGTCCAGGCCGCGCGGGTGATCGGGCGCCACCCGGCCTCGATCCTCGTGCGCCACATCCTTCCCAACGTGATGGGGCCGGTTCTGGTGATCGCCACGATCGGCCTGGCGCTGGCGATCATCGCCGAGGCCACGCTGTCCTTCCTGGGCGTCGGCGTGCCGCCCACCCAGCCCTCGCTCGGCACCCTGATCCGCATAGGGCAGGGGTTCCTGTTCTCGGGCGAGTGGTGGATCCTCGCCTTCCCCGCCGCCGCGCTGCTGGCGCTGGCGCTTTCGGTCAACCTGCTGGGCGACTGGCTGCGCGATGCGCTCAACCCGAGGCTCAGATGAACGGGAGGTCACCCATGAGCTTGATACGCAGGGGCAGAACCCGGCCGGAGGGGCAGGGCAGGCGGAAGAATTCCGATCAGGTGCACGCCATATGACCGAGCCGCTTCTTTCCGTTCGTGACCTGGTGGTCGAGTTCCCGACCCGCCGCGGCACGCTGCGCGCGCTCGACAAGGTCTCATTCGACATCGCGCCCGGCGAGGTGCTGGGCATGGTCGGCGAATCCGGTGCCGGCAAGTCGATCAGCGGCAGCGCGATTATCGGGCTGATCGAGCCGCCGGGTCGTATCGCGGGCGGCGAGATATGGCTCAAGGGCGAGCGCATCGACAATCTGCCCCCCGAGCGAATGCGCCGCATCCGCGGGCGGCGTATCGGCATGGTGTTTCAGGACCCGCTGACCTCGCTCAACCCGCTCTACACCGTGGCCGAGCAGATCACCGAGACGATCCGCACCCATCTCGATGTGGGCCAGCGCGAGGCGCGCGAGCGCGCCATCGCCCTGCTTGACCGGGTCGGCATTCCCGCCGCGCGGCGGCGTATCGACGACTATCCGCACCATTTCTCGGGCGGGATGCGCCAGCGGGTGGTAATCGCGCTGGCGCTGTGCGCCGAGCCGGAACTGGTGATCGCCGACGAGCCCACCACCGCGCTCGATGTGAGCGTTCAGGCGCAGATCATTGACGTGCTCAAGGAGATTTGCGCCGAGCGTGGCGCCTCGGTGATGCTGATCACCCATGACATGGGCGTGATCGCCGAGACCGCCGACCGCGTCGCGGTGCTCTATGCCGGGCGCATCGCCGAGATCGGCCCGGTGCGCGATGTGATCCGCAATGCCGAACATCCCTATACCGTGGGGTTGATGGGCTCGATCCCGACCCTGGTGCAGACGGCGGACCGGCTCACCCAGATACCGGGCTCGATGCCGCGGCTCAACGCCATCCCCGAGGGCTGCGCCTTCAACCCGCGCTGTCCCAAGGTCTTCGGCCGCTGCCGTGTCGAGCGGCCCGAGCCGGTTACGCGCGGCCCCGGCCGCGAGGTCGCCTGCTGGCTCTACGCGCGCGGACAGGCCGAGCCCTCCGGCGAAGAGGAGGCGCGCCGTGGCTGATTCCGCAAGCCTTGCCCGCCATGCCCCCGGCACCGACGCGTCGCTGGTGCGCGTCGAGGGGCTGTCGCGCGATTTCGAGGTCTCCAAGCCCTGGCTCAACCGGGTGATCGAGCGCCAGCCCCGAACCTGGCTGTCGGCGGTGTCGGATGTCAGCTTCGAGATCCGGCGCGGCGAAACCTTCGGGCTGGTGGGGGAATCGGGCTCGGGCAAGTCCACCATCGCCAAGCTGATCGTGGGGCTGCTGGAACCCTCGGCCGGGCGCATCCTGTTTGACGGGCAGGAGATGGGCGGCACCGACGGGCGGGCGATGCGCCGGCTGCGGCGGCGCTTCCAGATGATCTTTCAGGACCCGTTCGCGAGCCTGAATCCGCGCTGGCATGTTGAGGAAATCATCGCCGAGCCCATTCGCACCTTCGGCCTCGCGCGGGGTGCCGAACGACGCCGAGAGGTTGCGCGCCTGCTCGATACGGTGGGGCTGTCGCCCACTGACGCCGCCAAGTTTCCGCACGAGTTCTCGGGCGGGCAGCGCCAGCGCATCGCCATTGCGCGCGCGCTTGCCTCGCGCCCCGAATTCATCGTCTGCGACGAGCCCACATCGGCGCTCGACGTCTCGGTTCAGGCGCAGATTCTCAACCTGATGCGCGATCTGCAGGACGAGTTCGGGCTGACCTATCTGCTCATCAGTCACGATCTGAGCGTCGTGCGCCACATGGCCAACCGCATCGGCGTGCTCTATCTGGGCCGGCTGGCCGAAGTCGCGGACGGCAAGCGGCTGTTTTCCGAGCCGCGCCACCCCTACAGCCAGATGCTGCTCGACGCGGTGCCAGACCTGGCCATGTCCGGGCGCCGGCGCAAACCGGTCGAGGGCGAGATCCCCAACCCCATCGACCCGCCGCCGGGCTGCGCCTTTCACCCGCGCTGCCCGCACGCCAATGACCGCTGCCGGCGCGAGATTCCGCAGCCCCGACGCGTGGGCAACGGCGAGGTCGCCTGTTTCGGCGTGGAGGAGGGGCGCATCTGAGCGCCGCCGGACGGGACGCCTGCCTGCAAGGGCAGTATCGCGCCAAGATAGACGCCTGCGACAACCAGTGCACCACGGACGAAGAAATCCGCGCCAACCCTTTCGCCCAGAAGGACCCCGGCCAGCGCGCAGAGAAACGACCGGCCAGCTGCGATGGTCCATCGACTCAGGTTATAGCGTGTTGCGTTGAATCGGACTCATACAGTTCCGACCAGAGGGCATGTGGCCGCCCGAGGTGGGCGCGGATGCGCCCGCCTGGGGGGCGGGCGGGCGCATGCCCGGGCCGCGAGCGGCCCGGGCGAGGTGAAATCGATCACACGCGACGCGCGCTAGCGCAAGACCCGCCCCACCGCTACAAGCCGCGCGCAGCGCACCCGCCGGCATCCCTCGTCGGCTGACAGGCCGGGCCACGAGAGGCGGCATCCTTTCCTGACGATCAGGCTGTGCCCGCGCGGAGATGACCGATCGCGTCGCGGTTCCGCCGCTCACTGCGAGCAGGGACGTCGGAATGTGCAAGCTCCAGTCAGGACGCGTTATCAGCCGGTGTCGGCGGTCGGAGCCAGGTCACGTTCCGGACTCGGGGATCGGCACGAACAGTGCCTGCACCATCAGGCGAAACGCCAGGATCTGGCGGCGCAGGGACGCGGGATCGCCCAACGCCTTTGACATGACGATGCCGCCTTCGAGCACGGTCGAGACCATGTCGGCAAGCTCGTCGGGCTCGACCGGCTCGCGCGGGCGATACCGCGCGGCGATCTCGTCCAGCAACCCGCGGAATCGTCGGCGCCATTGCAATACGGCCTGTGCGTTGAGATCCCTGAGGTCGCGGTCGAATAGCCGTTCCTGATAGCATGCGATCGCGACGATGCAGCCGGGATGGCCGTTGGGCATGTCGCCCATCACATCGGCCAGAAACCTGAGCCCCAGCAGGAATACCTGGAGCGGATCATCGACCAGCGATGCGGCGCGGGCGAAGACCTCATCGAAGACCCGTTCGTCCTCATCGATGTAGCGGCGCAGTAGCGCCTTGGCGAGGTCGTTCTTGTCGCGGAAATGATAGAAGAAACCGCCCTTCGACAGCCCGCATTCGCTGATCAGCTCGTCGATCGATGTCCCGGTGAAACCCTTCTCGATAATGGCGGCCTGTGCGGCATCAAGGATCCGCTGACGGGTTTCCGCGCCCTTGGTCATGCCGGCACCGTTGATGGGGCTGAACCTGTGGTCGGTTTTCTCTTCGGGCATGGGGCGGCCTCCCGATACGCGGCGCAAGCGGATTCAGGGTAACACCATGACCTTGGGGCACAAAGCGGTTTGGCGGCGGACCGGACCGCGACGGCAGTAGAGCCGTGCGCTCGTGCCAGACTAGAATTCCGCGTCCCCAGTAGAGCGATCAGGGAGGGCCGCAGCATGACGAGTCACACGCTACACACGGAGGCGCCAGCCATCCAACCCTCGGCCGCCGCCTTTCGGCCGCGCAGGCCCGGGTTGCAATACCTGACCGAAGGCGGAACCGAGACCGAGATCATGTTCCGCCACGGCCATGAGTTGCGCGACTTCGCGATGTTCGAGCTCATGAACAAACCCGCGGCGGTGAAGGACCTGCGCGGCATGTATCGCAGGCTTCTGGACACGATCGCCCGGCATGGGTTCGGGGCCATGCTCGCGGGTTTCGACTACCGGGCAAGCCCGGATTGGGGGGCGAAGCTCGGCTATTCGCGCGAGGGTCTGGCCGAGATGCAGCATCGCTGCATCGACTTCCTGCACGAGGTGTCAGCGCCTTACCGCGACGATCTGCCGGATATCGTGATCTGTGGCTGTGTCGGCCCGCGCGGGGATGCCTATGCGGCCAATCGCGAGATTACTGCGGAGGAAGCCGAGGAATATCACTCGGTGCAGCTCGAGACGTTGCGCGACTGCGGCGTCGATCTCGTGTGGGCCGCGACCTTCAACAACATCCCCGAAGCAGTCGGACTGAGCCGCGCCGCCGCCCGCGCGGGCCTTCCGCTCAATCTGCATTTCACCCTGACCGGCGAGCATCGGCTGAGTTCGGGCTCCACCCTGCGCGAGGCAATCGAGGCGACCGATGCCCGGGCCGGCCCCGCCAGGCCCGACTCCTACGGGATCAACTGCTCCCATCCGGCCGAATTCGAGCCAGCGCTGGAGATTGGCGACTGGACACGGCGCATCCGCGCGCTCCGTCCGAATGCCGCGAAGATGGACAAGATCGCGCTGTGCAAGCTCAACCATATCGAGGAGGGCGACCCCGATGAACTGGGCCGGATGATGGGAGATCTGGCGCAGCGCCATCCGCAGATCGACATCTTCGGCGGATGCTGCGGCACCTGGGATCGTCACATTGACACCATCGCCAGTGAGGTGAAGGCCGCACGCGTTCTGGTCAGCTGAAAATGCGCACCGGGGGCAATACCGATTCCTTCGTCCAGGGCGCAGCCGCAGATCGAGATGGTCGCCCTTGACCGGAATGGCGGCAATAGCGTGTTGCATTGAATTTGGACTCATACGGCTCCGACCAGAGGGTATGCGGCCGCCCGAGATGGGCGTGGATGCGCCCGCCGTCGTGCCGGAGGCACGCCTGCGGCGTGACGGGGCGGGCGGGCGCATGCCCGGTCCGCGAGCGGCCCGGGCGAGGTGAAACCGATCAAACGCGACGCGCTCTAATTCCCACGGCCGCCCCTCAGGGGCGGTCGCTTGCATCGGGTCGGCACGAAAAAACCCCGCCCGAAAGGGGCGGGGAGTTCAGAGACAGGTCGGGATTACGGCTCAGGGATTGAGCCGGGGGCAGAGGGCAGGCCGCGCGCATGCCTGCTCGGGGGGAGGGGTCGAGCCTCGACATCGCTCTCGACCTGCCCTCTGCAATACGGGCTGGCGTCCTACGGGACAGGGAGATGGATCACCGAACCCGAACTCTCAGCGCGGCACGCCGCCGTGCCATGCATGGGCGAACACTGAGACAAGCGCCAGAACCAGAAAGACCACGAACAGCAGTTGCGCGATCCCCGCCGAGATGCTCGCGATGCCGCCGAATCCGAAGACGGCCGCCACGAGCGCAACCAGAAAGAATACTACGGCCCAGTAAAGCATGGCATTTCCCTTGTTCACCTACGTCACGAACACAACGCGGCACCGCAGGTGAGGTTCCATGTGAGGAGGGTATTTCGAGAACTGCGCGATCTGCCACCGCGGTGTTGCGGCACGATCGCGCGCATGATCGTCCTCGCCGCACACCCGAGCAACGCGGCGATCGGGTGAATCATGTACGGGCCGCTGGAAAGGAGATGCTGCAGGACGCCCCCTGGAGGTATGGATGATCTCCGCTCCCGGCGTCGCAATATGTCAGGATTTGTGGCTGTTACGGGGACCGGGAACGCAGGACGCCACGCCCGCCAGCGTGGTCGAAGGTCTCGGGGTCGCTGAAGTGGAGCGGCAGAACTCCACCTCGGCGATGTCGAGTGGTGTGCAGTGGATGCTTGCGCGCACCATTCCCCCGCGCGATGCGCACGCACCACGCGGGAGCCGAAGCTGCCCGTGGCACCTGTGACTGGGGTCACGGAGCAGCCATTCTCTTCGGTTTCGGATCAGTGTGTCGGAGCCGTCAGCGCCGGCGCCCCTGGATGAGCAGGTATTCGCGGCGCACATGCAGCCCGGCCGGCACGCGGTAGGCGGCGTGATAGGCATCGATCTCCTGCTTGAACGCGGCGAGCTGGTCGGGGGGCAACGCCTCGATCAGCCCCCGCATCGGGCCGAAGCCCGTTGCATACCAGTTCCAGGCTGCCTCGACGCCAGGCAGGTAATGGTCGTTGATGCCCGGCTCGAAGGTGAGGTCAAACGCCTCGCCAAGCAGGGCGCGGGCATGCGCCTCGTCTCCCCATGCCATCGGCGAGGGTCCGGGCGGCGGGGCGGGGGCGTATTTTCCGATGATTCCCAGGAAGTCCTTCACCGT
>PWLT01000136.1 GCA_003558415.1 Hyphomicrobiales bacterium | reverse complement strand
GTGCCGGCAGCCTTATCCGCGCCGCGCCCCCCGCCACAGGCTGAGGCGCGCGCGGAGGCAACGCAGGCCGATCCTGCACGGAAAACGCCCCCTCCCTCGGGGGGAGAGGGCGCCGCGGCGTCTCAGGTGGGGCGGCGTTCGGCCCAGCCCGCGAAGATCTTCTCCAGCACGATGACGATGTAGTAGATGATGATCCCCAGGATCGCGAGCGCGATGAGGACTGCGAACATCAGCGGATAGTTCGACGCGATACGCCCCGTTTCAAACAGGCTGCCCAGCCCGCGCCCGTGCGGGCTGATGATCTCGACCAGATTGGTGCCTATGAAGGCCAGCGTCGCGGCCACCTTGAGCGCGCCGAAGAATTCCGGCAGCGTCTTGGGCAGCGCGATCTTCCAGAAGATCGTGAATCTCGAGGCGCCGAGCGAGCGCAGGATGTCGCGGTATTCGGGTTCCAGCGTCGAAAGCCCGATCGCCACCGACACCGTGATCGGAAAGAACGAGATCATGAAGGCCACGAGCACGGTGTTGAAATCGTGCTGGCCGATGAAGAGCAGCGCCACCACCGGAACGACCGTGGCCTTGGGGATCGCGTTGAACCCCACCAGCAGCGGGTAGAGCGCATCGTTCATGATCCGGCTGAGCCCCATGATCATGCCCAGCAGGGTGCCCACGACCACCGACAGGCCCAGCCCCACCACGGTGCGCCACAGCGTCTGCCAGCTGTTTTCGAGAAACAGGTAGCGAAAGCGCCAGAAGGCCGGGCCGAGATCCGAGGGGGCGGCCATGACATAGGTCGGCCAGCCCATGTACCACACCCAGAATTCCCACACGGCTGCAAAGATGAGCAGCGCGATGATGGGGGTGACGATCTTCTGCCAACGGTTCGTGCTCATGCCCGGGCCTCCGTTGCAGGCGCGCGGCCCTGCGCGATCTGGATCTGCGCGCGCAGCTCCGCCAGCCTTTCCACCGATCTTGTAGAATACAGCATGTCGATCGGGCGCGGCGCGGGATCGTCGATATCGAGTATATACTGGGTCGTGCCGGGGCGTCCCGACATCACCACGACCTGATCGGCGAGATAGACGCTCTCGCGCAGGTCATGCGTGATGAGCAGCGCGGTAAAGGGCTCCTCGGCGCGAAGCTGATGCATCAACTGCCACAGATCCTCGCGCGTGAAGGCGTCGAGCGCGCCGAAGGGCTCATCGAGGATCAGCACATCGGGCTTGTGCACCAGCGCCCGGCACAGCGAGGCACGCTGACGCATCCCCCCCGAGAGCTCGGAGGGGCGCTTGCCCTCGAACCCCTCCAGCCCCACCATGGCCAGCAGTTCGTTGGCGCGCGCCTCCTTCTTGGCCTTGGGCATCCGTGGCGCGACGATCTCCAGCGGCAGAATCACGTTTTGCAGGATCGTGCGCCATTCCAGCAGCACCGGATTCTGGAACGCCATGCCCACCGTCTTGCGCGGCGAGCGGACCCGCTCGCCATGCAGCCAGACCTCGCCCTTGTCGGGATGCATCAGCCCGGCGATCATCCGCGTGAGCGTGGACTTGCCGCAACCCGACGGGCCGACCACCGCGCAGAAACGGCCCTCCGGCACGGAGACGCTGAAATTGTCGAGCACCGGCAGCGGGCCGGCTGGCGTCTGATAGCTGTGCGTGACGCCCTTGATGTCGATGAGTTCTGTCATGCGGTGTCTTGTCCTGATTTCCGGCACCTGCCGCCGCAACACGGGCACCCACCCGCTGAAATACAGGCGGGCGATTCCCCGGCGACCGCGTTGCCTGCGCCCCCGGACCCCGTGCGGGGGAGGGGCGCAGGCCGCGTTTCAGTCGATCATCCGGCTGCCGTCATCGGGCAGGAATGCGTCGGTGAAATAGAGCGCCGCGTCGGGCTCGTTTTCGAACTCGTAGGTCTCGCGGATCTGGTCGATGGAACGCAGGAAGCGTGCCTCGTCGATGCCGCCCAGGCCGTTTTCGCGCACCCAGTCGGTCATGATGTTGTCGCGCAGCGCCAGCTCCAGCCGGCGCACCTCCAGATCATGATCGAGCGCGGGATTGCGCGCGGCGATGGCCTCGACCCCGGCCGCGGGGTCGTCGACCGTGTCCTGCAGCCCGTGCGCCACGGCGCGCAGGAAGCCGGTGACGTTGTCGGGGTTTTCCTCGGCGTAGTCGGTGTTGACGATGATCGCGTTGCCGTAAAGCTCCAGCCCCCAATCGGCCATCAGGATGACCGAGATGTCATCCTCATCCACGCCCAGCCGCGCGGTGTTGAGAAATGAGGTGAAGGAAAAGCCCGTCACCGCATCGACCTCGCCCTGGGCAAGCATCGGCTCGCGGGTCGGGAAGCCCACGGGCTCGATGGTGATCTGATCCATGTCGAGATCGTTGGCCGAGGCGAAGGCCGGGAACTGCGCCCAGGCACCGTCGGGCGGCGGCGCGCCGAGCACCTTGCCGTGCAGGTCCTGCGGCTCCTCGACGCCGTGGCTGCGCCGGCCCACCACGGCGAAGGCGGGCTTGTCATAGAGCATCATCACCGCGGTGACCGGAGCGCCGGGGTTCTGATCGAGAAACTTGATCAGGCTGGCCATGTCGGCAAAACCCATCGGGTAGGCGCCGGTCGCGACCTTCGGGATGGCATCGAGCGAGCCCTGGCCGGCGGAGACCTCCACCGACAGGCCCTCGGCCTCGAAATGGCCGTTGTCGATGGCGAGGAAATAGGGCGCCGAGGGCCCCTCGAACTGCCAGTCGAGCGCGAAAGGCATATCGGTCTGCGCCAGCGCGGGCGCGGCGAGCGCGAGGCTTGCCGCGGCGGCGGCGATGGTACGGTCGAGCATTCTGTCTACCTCCTTGCTTCGTTGTTCCACCCGGCTAGGCGCGTCGCGCGAGCGCCGGAATCGTGCAGCGCCACGCAATGCCGCTCCGGGTGGTTTGTGCGCGCATACTAGGCGATTCGCCAATGGATGCGACAAAAATTGGCAGAGTCCGGCCTCGGTATTTCCTCCGCGTTTGCTGGTAGGGGAAGGCGCGGCGGCAAGGCCGCACCGGGGCGGGGTTTGTAACTCCGCGCCCTCCGTGCGATGGAAAATATCGTGGCAGCAAGAGGCCCCTGCGATGCGGATTGCCGAAAATGTAACCTTTGGCGGCTCGGGGCTCGAGCGCGAGGGAGAATTGCGCGCGCAACCCGAGCGGATCACCGAGCTGTGGCGCGCACCCGGCTGCCGTGTCCTGCCGCTGTGGCGCGGCAAGCCGCTCGTCGCGGGCAAGGGGCGCGAGCGGCTGGGCTGGCTGCGAGCCGATCATGCGGTGGTGGGGCTTGCGCGCGAGCCGGCGATCTTTCTGGGCCGCGACGGAGAGGGGTCCGTGTTTGCCGTCGATATCTCCTTCTGGACCCCGCCCGATCTGGACGCGGCGGCTCTGGCGGCGTTTTTCGATCCCAGCGAACAGCATCACCCTGATCTGCCCGCCGATCACCGCTTCACCGATCTGCGCAGGGTGATGACCCAGCTGACGCCGCGCGATGCCGAACTCGCCGCCACGGCGCGTGCCCTGATCGGCTGGCACCGCAGCCACCGCTACTGCTCGCGCTGCGGCGCGATGAGCGAGATGGCCGAGGCTGGCTGGCGGCGCAGCTGCCCCGAATGCGGTGCCCACCATTTTCCGCGCAGCGACCCGGTGGTCATCATGCTGGTCGTGCGCGGCAACCGGCTGCTGCTGGGCCGCTCGCCCGCCTGGCCCGAGGGGATGTATTCGCTGCTCGCCGGGTTCGTGGAGCCGGGTGAGACGATCGAGGCGGCGGTGCGCCGCGAGGTCGCCGAGGAAGCGGGTATCCGGGTCGGCACCGTGCGCTACCTCGCATCGCAACCCTGGCCGTTCCCGGCCTCGCTGATGATCGGCTGTCTTGCGCAGGCCGAAAGTGATGAAATCACGCGTGACCCCCATGAGTTGGATGATGCGTTGTGGATGACGCGCGAGGAACTGGTTGCGGTTCTTTCCGGGCGTCACGCGGAGGTCAAGGGCGCGCGCGAGGGCGCGATCGCGCATTTTCTGATCCGCAACTGGCTTGCGGACAGGTTGGATTGAGGCCAGTTTCGTGCTTCAAACTACGGTTGCGGCGGAAGGAAATGGCTGGTGCTGGAGCTGAGCGCGCGCGAGGACGTGCAGATCCCGGTCGATGAATTGTTCGCCAGGGCGAGCCGATTCGGAAAATTCGCCCAACAGGCGCGCAGGAACGGGGCCAAAGTGCGCAAGCTGGAACCGGGCGAGGCCGATTCCGGCCCACGCTGGGAGGTGCATTACCCCTTCGGCGGCACGCAGCGGCGCTTCACGCTGGAGCTGGTCGAGCGACGCGCCCCTCAATGCCTGCGTTTCGCGATTCACTCGGGCTCGATCGAGGGCGAGTTCACGGTGCATCTGCACGCGCTCGACGCCGCGCGCAGCGCGGTCGAGGCCCGGCTGGCCGTCAGCCCCAGGTCGGCCAAGGCGCGGATCGTGCTGCATTCCATGCGGCTGACGCGCGGGCGCATGGAGCGGCGCTTTGCCGAACGCCTCCGCTCGCTGCTCCAGCGTGCCGCCGCCGAACACGACGGCGCGTCCGCAGCTGATTGAGCATGGGGCCCGGGCGGCGGGCCTTGACCTTGCCCCCGCCGCGCCGCAGTCTGCGCGACGATCCTCCCCAGGCGCCAGGGCACCGCATGACGACACCGCTTTCCGCCCGCGACATCCTCGAACGTCTCGTGGCCTTTCCCACCGTCAGCCGTGACAGCAATCTCGAGCTGATCGACTGGGTCGAGGGGTATCTCGCGGATCTGGGCGTGCAGGGGCATCGCGTCTGGAACGAGGCACGCACGAAGGCCGGGCTTTACGCGCATATCGGCCCCGATGTCGCAGGCGGGGTGGTTCTGTCGGGCCACACCGATGTCGTGCCCGTTGACGGTCAGGACTGGTCCTCCGACCCGTGGACAGTGTCCGAGCGGGGCGGGCGCCTCTACGGGCGCGGGACCTGCGACATGAAGGGGTTTCTGGCGCTGGCTCTGGCGGCGGTGCCCGATGCGCGCGCCGGTCGGCTTGAACGCCCCCTTCAGCTTGCGTTTTCCTATGACGAGGAACTCGGCTGCCAAGCGGTCTGCCCCATGATCGAAGAGATGACCCGCACGCTGCCGCGCGCCGCGGCGGTGATCGTGGGCGAGCCCTCGATGATGAAGGTCGTCTCGGGTCACAAGGGCGGCACCGGCTATCAGGTGCATGTGCGCGGCCATGAGGTGCATTCCTCCATGATGCATCGCGGCGTGAACGCCATCATGGAGGCGGCCCGGCTCATCGAGTGGGCCAATGAACAAAACGCCGCGGGCGCGGCGGCCAAGCCCGGCGCGCTTGCCGCGGCCTTTGAGCCGCCCTGGACCACCGTGCATGTGGGCACCATTCGCGGCGGCACGGCGGGCAACATCACCGCGCGCGACTGCTGTTTCGAGATCGAGTTCCGCATCGTGCCCGGCGATGATATCGCCGACTGGGAGAGGGCCTTCGAGTCGCGCGTGGCCGAGGTGGAGGCCGGGATGCAGAAAATCCATTCCGACACCCGGATCGTGCTCGAGAAGTTCTATGCCCTGCCGGCCCTGCGGCCCGAACCCGACGGCGCCGCCGAGGCGCTGGCGCGCCGGGTGAGCGGCGATAACGCCGCGCATGTGGTCAGCTACGCCACCGAGGGCGGGCAGTTCCAGCTGCGCGGCTATTCGACGGTGATCTGCGGGCCCGGCGATATCGCGCAGGCGCATCAGCCCGACGAATTCCTCAGCCTGGAGCAGTTCGCGGCCGGGGGACGTTTCGTCGCCGGGCTGGTGAACTCGTTGCGGGCGTGAGCAGTTTTCCGTTCAACGCAAACGCCCCGACGGCGTTCACCGGGCCGCTCCCGGGCAGTTGCGATGTGGTGGTGATCGGCGGCGGGATCCTCGGGGTGATGTCGGCCTGGTTCCTCGCACGGGCAGGGTTTCGCACCGTTCTGTGCGAGAAGGGGCGCATCGCGGGCGAGCAGTCCTCGCGCAACTGGGGCTGGATCCGCCAACAGGGGCGCGACCCGCACGAGTTGCCCATCATGGCGGAGGCGGCGAAAATCTGGGCCGGCCTCGAGGCGGAATGCGGCGAGGATATCGGCTATCGCCGCAGCGGCGTTCTCTATCTCGCCGGCAGCGGGGCTGAGATGTCGCGCTTCGAGGAATGGCTGCCCCATGCCGAGGCGCATGGGCTTGACACGCGCATCGTCGGGCGCAACGAGATCGCGGCGATGATGCCCGAGGCCGCGGCGCTGTGGCGCGGCGGGTTGCTGACCCCTTCGGATGCGCAGGCCGAACCTTTCCAGGCGGTGCCGGCGCTGGCGCGGGCGCTGCAGCGCTCCGGCGTCTCCATCGCCGAGAACTGTGCGGTGCGCGCGCTCGACATGCAGGCCGGGCGCATCAGCGGTGT
>PWLT01000298.1 GCA_003558415.1 Hyphomicrobiales bacterium | reverse complement strand
TGAACCCTGCCGCCGCGAGCGCCCGCAGCGCCGATTCGCGGCCCGAGCCGGGGCCCTGAACCTCGACCTCCAGCGTGCGCACGCCGTGCTCCTGGGCCTTGCGCCCGGCATCCTCTGCGGCGAGCTGCGCGGCATAGGGCGTCGACTTGCGCGAGCCCTTGAAGCCCATCGTACCCGCCGAGGACCAGGCGATCGCATTGCCCTGAACGTCGGAAATCAGGATCTTGGTGTTGTTGAACGACGAATTCACATGCGCCACGCCTGCGGCGATGTTCTTGCGTTCCTTGCGCTTGATGCGCGTCTTGTCGCGTGCCATTTGCTCGCTCTCCCCTTATTTCTTCTTGCCCGCAATGGCCTTGGCAGGCCCCTTGCGCGTACGGGCGTTGGTATGGGTGCGCTGACCGCGCACGGGGAGGTTGCGGCGATGGCGCAGGCCGCGATATGAGCCCATATCCATCATCCGCTTGATGTTCATCTGCACCTCGCGGCGCCGGTCGCCCTCGACGGTGTAGTTGGCATCGATGTATTCGCGGATGGCCATGATTTCGGCATCCGACAGCTCGTTCACCCGCTGAGCGGGATTCACGCCGACGGCTTCGCAAATTCGCGCCGCGCTGGAGGGACCGATGCCGTGGATATAGGTCAGCGCGATGGGGGTGCGCTTGCCCGTGGGGATGTTGACGCCAGCTATTCGTGCCACGAAGAGTTCCTTTTGTTGCGGTTCCGTGACCCCAGAACCTTTTTTCACAACCCGGACCGGAACGCATCTTCCCGTCCGTCAGATCCGCCCAACTCAGACCGATTCGCGACACGCGGATCTGTCAAGACGATTCCTTTGCGAGAGCGGCTGCCTAGGAGCTTTTTACGCGCTCGTCAAGAGCGCACGAGCTCGCCCCTGATCGCACCTTCGATTGCCGCCGCGACCTCGTCGGTCGACGCCATGCCATCCACCCGCCTGAGCAGGCCGAGCGCATAATAGTAACCCAGCAGCGTCGATGTCTTCTTGTAATATTCGAGCAGCCGCTGGCGGAGGCTGTCTTCATTGTCGTCGGCGCGGCGCTGCAGATTGGTGCTCCCGCAGGAATCGCAAACGCCATCCTTTTCGGTCGGGCGGGTTTCGTCGTGATAAACCGCGCCGCAATCGGCACAGGTGAAGCGCCCCGTGATACGGCGCACCAACGCATCGTCATCCACCTGTATCTCGATGGCAGCGCTCAGCGGCTGGGCCTTGCGTTCCAGCAGTTCGCCAAGGGCATCAGCCTGCGCCAGCGTGCGCGGAAACCCGTCGAAAATGAACCCGCCACTTGCACCGGCATCGAGCTGCTCCTCGATCAGCCCGATCACGATTTCGTCGGTGACGAGCTCGCCGCGGTCCATCACCTCGGCCACCTTGCGGCCCATCGCCGTGCCGCTGGCCCGCGCGGCGCGCAGCATGTCGCCGGTGGAGAGCTGCATCATGCCGTGCTTCTCGACCAGGCGGCGTGCCTGGGTGCCCTTGCCGGCCCCGGGCGGGCCCAGAAGAATGATGTTCATCGCCGTGACGGTCCCTTCTTTGTCCCTCGTTTCTTGCCGCGCAACTGGGACTTCTCGAGAAGCCCTTCATACTGATGCGCCAGCAGATGCGACTGCACCTGATTGATCGTGTCGATGGTCACCACCACAACGATCAACACCGATGTGCCGCCGAAAAAGAACGGGATACCCAGCTGTGCACGCAGGATCTCGGGCAGCAGCACCACCCCGGCGAGATAGGCCGAGCCCACTGTCAGGATACGGTTGAGCACATAGTCGAGGTATTCCTCGGTCCGCTTGCCCGGACGGATACCGGGAATGAAGCCGTTCTGGTTCTTCAGGTTCTCTGCCACTTCCTCGGTCTTGAAGGAGACATTGGTGGAGTAGAAGAAGGTGAAGAACACCACCATCCCGGTCAGGAACGCCAGATAGAGCGGCTGCCCCGGCCCGAAATAGGCCAGCAGTGTCGACATGAACGCCCCGGTCTGGGCGCCCGAGAAGGTCGAGATCGTGACCGGCAGCAGGAGCAGCGACGAGGCGAAGATCGCGGGGATCACGCCGGCCGGGTTGACCTTGATCGGCAGATGCGAGGAGCCGCCGTCATAGACCTTCATGCCCACCTGGCGGCGCGGGTACTGGATGTGCAGTTTTCGCAAGGCGCGTTCCATGAACACCACGAAGGTCAGCACGGCCACCACCACGAGGATGACGCCGATGATGACCGCAGGCGAGATCGCGCCGGTGCGGCCCTGGCTGAAGAACTGCGCAAGCGCTGCGGGAACTTCGGCGATGATGCCCACGAAGATGATCAGCGAGATGCCGTTGCCCACGCCGCGCTGGGTGATCTGCTCGCCCAGCCACATCAGGAACATCGTGCCGCCCACAAGGGTGATCACCGTCGAGGCGCGGAAGAACAGCCCCGGATCGCCCACCATGTCGCCCGCCTCGAGACTGACCGCGAGTCCGTAGGCCTGAAAGGTCGCCAGAATGACCGTGCCGTAGCGGGTATACTGGTTGATCTTCTTGCGGCCCTGCTCGCCTTCCTTCTTGAGCTGCTGAAGCGAAGGCACCATGGCGGTGAGCAACTGGACGATGATGGCCGAGGAGATATAGGGCATGATCCCCAGCGCGAAGATGCCCATGCGACCGATCGCACCGCCGGTGAACATGTTGAGCATGCCCCCGATGCCGGTCGTGGCGTCCTCCATGAACTCGCGAAGGGCCATGCCGTCGATGCCGGGCACCGGGATATATGTGCCCACGCGATAGATGATGAGCATCCCGAGGACGAACAGGATCCGCCGTCGCAGATCGGTCGCCTTGACCAGTGCGGCCCAGCTTGTATTGGCCGCCATTTGCTCCGCTGCTGATGCCATGCACTGTCTCTTTCAATCACAGCGCCGCCGGACCGGCTCCCGGTCGGCGGCGCAGGAAACCATGAGCGCAGATGTAAGCGGCATGTCCGCCGCCCACAACCGTTTATTCGGTCGCCGCCTCTTGCGTTGACACGGCCGTGACGCTGAGCGTGCCGCCCGCCGCCTCCACCGCTGTCACGGCGGATTTCGATGCGCCGGAGACGCGGATTTCCGCCTTGGCCTTGAACTCGCCCTTCGCCAGAACCCGAATCCCGTCGCGCTTGCGCCGTACAAGACCGGAGCCGACGAGCACCTCCTCGGTGATCGGGGTCTTGGGATCGATCTTGCCCGCGTCGATGAATTTCTGGATCAGGCCGAGATTGACCACCGCCCAGGCCTTGCGGTTGGGATTGGTGAAACCGCGCTTGGGAAGCCGCTGATAGAGCGGCATCTGGCCGCCCTCGAAGGCATTGATCGCCACGCCCGAGCGGGATTTCTGACCCTTGATGCCGCGCCCGGCGGTCTTGCCCTTGCCGGAGCCGGCGCCGCGGCCCACGCGCATCCGCCCCTTGGTCGCGCCGGGGTTGTCGCGCAATTCGTTGAGTTTCATGTCGCTTCTCCTGTCTGCCGGACGCGGCCCCCGAAGCGAGACGGGACCGGCCACGGCGTATGCCTTGGTCCGCGATGGGCGCTCGCGCCCATGCGGCAGCGCGGCCTTCAGCCGCGTTCCTCGACGATCTGCACCAGATGCGGGATCTTGGCGACCATGCCGCGCACGGCGGGCGTGTCCTCCAGCTCGCGAGTGCGGTGCATCTTGTTGAGCCCCAGCCCGATCAGCGTGCGGCGCTGAACATCGGGGCGGCGGATCGGCGAGGCGATCTGCTTGACGACGATGGTTTTGGCCATCTCTTGACGCTCCTTACGCTTCCGCCGCCTCGGTCTCGGGCTTGTGCAGGATGTCGGCCACCTTCTTGCCGCGACGCTGCGCGACCATGCGGGGGCTGTTTTCCTTGCGCAGACCGTCGATCGTGGCGCGGATCATGTTGTAGGGGTTCTGGGTGCCGATAGACTTGGCCACCACGTCCTGGAGGCCGAGCATCTCGAACACCGCACGCATCGGACCGCCCGCGATGATGCCGGTCCCCGGCACAGCCGAGCGCATCACCACGCGACCGGCGCCGTGGCGCCCCTCGATATCGTGATGGAGCGTGCGGCCCTCGCGCAGCGGCACCCGGATCATCTGGCGCTTTGCCTGCTCGGTCGCCTTGCGGATCGCCTCGGGCACTTCCTTGGCCTTGCCCTTGCCGAAGCCCACGCGCCCCTTCTGGTCACCCACGACGACGAGCGCGGCAATGCCGAAGCGTTTGCCCCCCTTGACCGTCTTGCTCACCCGGTTGATCGCGACGAGACGATCGGCGAATTCGGGGGTTTCATCGCGGTCGCGACCCCTGCGGTTGTCTTGTCTTGCCATTATCGTCTCCTCAGAACTTCAGGCCGCCTTCACGGGCGGCATCGGCGAGCGCCTTGACCTTCCCGTGAAAGAGCAGCCCGCCCCGGTCGAAGTAGCAATCGTCCACGCCGGCGGCCTTGGCGCGCTCGGCAATCTTGGCGCCGATCTTCGCGGCGGCTTCGACATTGTTGCGCCCGACGAGGCCCAGATCCTTCTCGAGCGAGGAGGCCGAGGCGAGCGTCACGCCGCGCGCGTCGTCGATCAGCTGAACGCTGATGTTCTTGTTCGAGCGGTGAACCGACAGGCGCGCGCGCCCGTTGGCCGTCTTCCGCAGTTTGCTCCGAACGCGCAGGCGGCGCTTGCGGAACAGATCTCGTTTCGTGTTCGCCATCTGATGCGCCCTTACTTCTTCTTGCCTTCCTTGCGGAGGATGTACTCTTCCTTATAGCGGATACCCTTGCCCTTGTAGGGCTCGGGCCTGCGCCACTCACGGATATTTGCGGCGACCTGACCGACGAGCTGCTGGTCGATCCCCTCGACGACGATCTCGGTCTGCTTGGGTGTGGTGATCGTGACCCCTTCGGGAATTTCGAACTCCACGTCGTGGCTGTAGCCCAGCGACATCTTCAGCTTGTTGCCCTGCATCTGGGCGCGGTAGCCGACGCCGCTGAGCTCCAGCTCGCGCTTGAAGCCCTGCGTCACGCCATGCACCAGATTGCCCACCATCGTGCGGCTCATGCCCCATTGCTGACGGGCCCGCTTGGAGTTGCCGCGCGGGGTGACCGTGAGCGTATCGCCTTCCTGGGCGATCTGGACATCGTCGGTGGCCGTGAAGCTGCGGGTGCCCTTGGGTCCCTTCACCTCGACGCTCTGGCCGGAGATCGTCGCCGTGACCCCGGAGGGCAGCTCGACGGGTCGTTTTCCAATACGAGACATGTTCCCTCCTCAGAATACCCGGCAGAGCACTTCGCCACCAACATTGGAGGCGCGTGCCGCTGCGTCCGACATCACGCCCCTGGGCGTGGAGACGACCGAAACACCGAGCCCGTTACGCACGCTCGGAATCTCCTTGGCGCCGGAATAGACACGCCGACCCGGGCGCGAGATGCGCTTGAGCTCACGGATCACCGGCTGGCCATCAAGATATTTCAGGCTGATTTCCAGCTCCGCGTGGCCGCGCGCGTCGACCGTCTTTTCATAGCCGCGCACGAAGCCTTCCTCGACCAGAACATCGAGCACCCAGGCGCGCAGTTTCGACGCGGGCGTGCGCACGGTGGACTTGCCGCGCATCTGCGCATTGCGGATCCGCGTGAGCATATCGCCGAGAGGATCGTTCATCGACATCTTCCCCTCCTTACCAGCTCGACTTGACCATGCCCGGCATCTGACCGTTCGAGGCCAGATCCCGCAGCGCGATCCGCGATACTTTGAGTTTGCGATAATACGCCTTCGGCCGCCCGGTGATCTGGCAGCGGTTGTGCAGCCGGGTCGGCGACGAATTGCGCGGCAGTTGCGCCAGCTTGAGATTCGCCTTGAAGCGCTCTTCCATGGGGCGGTTCTCGTCGGCGGCGATTTCCTTGAGCGCGGCGCGGCGGGCAGCGTACTGCTTGACCATGCGCTCGCGCTTCTTCTGCCGTTCGACCATTGCTTTCTTGGCCATGTGTGATCTCCCTCCCGCGCTCAGCTGTTGAAAGGCATGTTGAAATTCTTCAACAGCGCCTTCGCTTCCGCGTCGGTTTTCGCGGTGGTGCAGATGATGACGTCCATCCCCCAGATCTCGTCGACCTGATCGTAGTTGATCTCGGGGAAAACGATGTGCTCCTTGATGCCCAGTGCATAGTTGCCGCTGCCATCGAAGGACGAGCCCTTCACGCCGCGGAAGTCGCGCACGCGCGGCAGCGCCACGTTGATCAGACGGTCGAGGAACTCGTACATCCGATCACCGCGCAGCGTCACCTTGACGCCCAGCGGCATGCCCTCGCGCACCCGGAAACCGGCGATCGAGTTGCGCGCCTTGGTGATCACCGGCTTCTGACCGGCGATCGCCATCAGATCGGCCTCGGCGGACTTGATCTTCTTGGAGTCCTTGACGGCCTCGCCGATACCCATGTTGAGCACGATCTTTTCCAGCCGCGGCAGCTGCATCTGGTTCTTGTAGCC
>PWLT01000156.1 GCA_003558415.1 Hyphomicrobiales bacterium | reverse complement strand
GTTTGCAGACAAATCGTTGATGGCCTCCAACGAGAAGCGCAAAGAATAACCTAAACTCTTTAGCGCCTTACCTCCTGCTTTCTCAAGTATATAATCGCCAAAAATTTGCCTCATATCAATGATCGCAAATTTGGTTTCGGGTGACTAGGGCGTGTTGCGTTTGATCGGATTCATTCTGCCCGGGCCGCTTGCGGCCCGGGCATGCGCCCGCCCGCCCCACAGGCGGGCGCATTCGCGCCCACCTCGGGCGGGCGCATGCCCTCTGTCAGGCTCTGGACGAGTCCGATCAAACGCAACACCCTCTAATGCGTTCCCGTGCCCGGACGGAAGGGGGGTAGGCGCTGCCCAAGGCTGCGCCGCTTTGCCCCTTTTCCTTCCCCCGCCCCGGCGCTAGGACACGGGAATGAGCGAAGCAGCCCACGCCATGCCCGCCTCGGACGCGCGCGCCAAGCGCAATGTCTGGGTGCTCGTCGCCGCGCAGGCGATCCTGGGCGCACAGATGCCGATGATCTTCACCGTGGGCGGGCTGGCAGGCACGACGCTTGCGACCAATCTGTGCTGGGCGACCCTGCCCATCTCCTTGATCGTACTGGGTTCGATGTGCACGGCCACGCCGCTTGCGGCCTTCATGCAGAAATACGGCCGACGCGCGGGCTTCGTCGTCGGCGCGGCAGGGGGCACGGCGGGCGCGGCAATCGGGGCCTACGGGCTGATCCTGCACTCCTTTCCGCTCTTCCTGCTGGGCTCGTTCCTGACCGGCATCTACATGTCGGCACAGGGCTTCTATCGCTTTGCCGCTGCCGACACCGCCTCCGAGGGGTTCCGTCCCAAGGCAATTTCCTATGTCATGGCAGGCGGGCTGCTCTCGGCGGTGATCGGGCCGCAGATCGTCAGCGTCACCGCGGATTCGATGGTGGTGCCGTTCCTGGGCACCTATCTGGCGGTGATCGCGCTCAACCTCGTGGGCGTGTTCCTGTTCATCTTCCTCGACATTCCCAAGCCCCCGGTACCGGCCGCCGACGCACCCAAGGGCCGCTCGCGCCTGGAACTGTTGCGCACGCCGCGGGTGGCGGTCGCGATCATCTGTGCGACCGTGTCCTACGCGCTGATGAACCTGGTCATGACCTCCACGCCCATCGCCGTGGTGGGCTGCGGATTCGAGACCCGCGATGCCGCCAACATCGTCTCGGCGCATGTGCTGGCGATGTATGCGCCCTCCTTCGTCACCGGGCATCTGATCGTGCGCTTCGGGGTGGAGCGCATCGTCGGCGCCGGGCTGACGATTCTGGCCGCCGCCGGCGCGGTGGCACTCTCGGGCGTCGAACTCGAGCATTTCTTCGTCGCGCTTGTACTGCTGGGCATCGGGTGGAACTTCGGCTTCATCGGCGCCACGACAATGCTGGCCTCCGCCCATGGGGCGCATGAGCGCGGGCGCATCCAAGGCATGAACGATCTGATCGTCTTTGCCGGGGTGACCCTGGCCTCGCTGAGCTCGGGCGGGCTGCTCAACTGCACCGGCGGCAGCATCGAGGAGGGTTGGCAACTGGTGAACATCGCCATGCTGCCCTTCCTCGTGCTCGCGGGCGGCGCGCTGATCTGGCTGGCGATGCGCCCCTCTGACCGCTGAGCCGCCCCGGCGCACATCGGCTGCGCCACTGGGTGCTGATTCCCCCTTCTTCTTTGCAAAAATATCCCCGCCGGAGGCTCCCGCCGGCGCAGGTGCCGCCAGCGCATGAGGTTTTCGCGCCGCGTGGCGGCTCTCATTCCTCCTGCGCCGCCTGGACGCGCTGGCGCTGCCACATGGCGGCGTAGCGACCATCGCGGACAAGCAGCGCGTCATGGGTGCCTTCCTCGACGATTTCACCATCCTCGAGCACGACGATGCGGTCGGCATCCACCACCGTCGACAGGCGATGCGCGATGGTGATCACCGTGCGGCCCCGGCCCATGGCGCGCAGCGAGTCCTGGATGCTCTGCTCGGTCTGCGTGTCGAGCGCGCTGGTGGCCTCGTCCAGCAGCAAGATCGGCGGGTTCTTGAGAATCGTGCGGGCGATGCCGACGCGCTGCTTCTCGCCGCCTGAGAGCTTCAACCCGCGCTCGCCCACCTGGGTGTCATAGCCTTCGGGGAGGGTCATGATGAAATCATGGATGCGCGCGGCGCGCGCGGCCTGCTCGACCTCCTCGCGACTGGCCTCCGGGCGCCCATAGGCGATGTTGTAATAGATCGAGTCGTTGAACAGCACCGTGTCCTGCGGCACCACGCCGATGGCCGCGTGCAGGCTCTCGAGCGTGACCTCGCGCAGATCCTGCCCGTCGATGCGCAGCGCGCCACCCGTGACATCGTAGAAGCGAAACAGCAGCCGCCCGATGGTGGACTTGCCCGAGCCCGACGGCCCCACGATCGCCACTGTCTCGCCCGGCCCCACGCGCAGCGACACCCCCTTGAGGATCGGCCGCGCCGGGTCATAGCCGAAGGCGACACGGTCAAGGACGACCTCGCCGCCGCTGACCGCGAGCGGGCGCGCATCCGGGGCGTCGCGCACATCGGGGGGCTGTTCGAGCAGATCGAACATCTCGCCCATATCCACCAGCGACTGGCGGATCTCGCGATAGACCGTGCCGAGGAAGTTGAGCGGCGTGGTGATCTGGATCATGTAGGCGTTGACCATGACGAAATCGCCCACCGTCATGTCGCCGCGCTGCACGCCATAGGCCGCCATCACCATCACCACCACCAGCCCCGTGGTGATCAGGAAGGCCTGGCCGAAATTGAGGAACCCCAGCGTGTAATTGGTCTTGATCGCCGCCGTCTCATACTGGCGCATGGCATTGTCGTAGCGCGCGGCCTCCCAATCCTCGTTGTTGAAATACTTGACCGTCTCGAAATTGAGCAGGCTGTCGATGGCCTTCTGGTTGGCATCGGTGTCCTGGCGGTTCATCTCGCGGCGGATGCGCACGCGCCATTCGGTAACCCGGAAGGTGAACCAGACATAGAGCGTGATGGTCACCACGATGGTCGCCAGATACCACACATCGAACAGGAAGAAGAGCACCGCCGCCACCAGCGCAAGCTCGAGGATCAGCGGCCCGATCGAGAAGAGCAGGAAGCGCAGCAGGAAATCCACGCCCTTCACGCCGCGCTCGATGATGCGGCTCAGCCCGCCGGTGCGCCGCGTGATGTGGTAGCGCAGCGACAGCCGGTGGATATGCGCGAAGGTCTCCAGCGCCAGGCGCCGCAGGGCGCGTTGACCCACGCGGGTAAAGACCACATCGCGCAACTGCTGGAAGCCCACATTGAGCAGCCGCGCCATGCCGTAGGCCACCGTCAGCCCGACCGCGCCCAGGGCAAGGAACCAGGCGGGTCCCGAGGCTTCGCCGCCCAGCGCGTCCACCGCCGCCTTGTAGAAGAACGGCGTGCCCACCGCCACGAGCTTGGCCAGCACCAGCGCGATCAGGGCCGCGACCACGCGGCGCTTCACCCAGGCTTCGCCCTGGGGCCACAGATAGGGCGCCACCCGGGCGATGGTGCGCACCGCGCTGCGGCGCTCGGCCCGGTCCCGCACCTCGTCGGGGCCGCCGGATTGCGGAGCCTCGCCGGCGGCGGGGTCGGCGGGATCCTCGGCCGGATCAGATGTGGTGGTGCTCATGCTCCGGCCCTCCTGGTGGCCAAGGACCACTTAGGGAACCCTTGCGGGAATGGCCAGCCATGCGGCGCGGCGCGCGGGCGGTTCAGGGCAGTGCCTCGACCGCCTCCTGCGGGATCTCGGGGAGGCTGAACACCTGTCCGGGATAGATCAGGTCGGGATCCGCGATCTGGTCGCGATTGGCCTCGAATACCTGAACATAAAGGATCCCCCGGCCATAGCTGCGCCGCGAGATACCCCACAACGTGTAGCCGGGCTGGACGGTGAGCACATCGGCGCGCGCGCCTTCGGCAGGCGCTTCCCCTGCGCGGGCAAGCTGCTCGGGCGACTCGCGCCGAAACGGCGTCTCGAAGCGCGAGATAACCGCTCCCGCCGGATCCAGTTCGTCGGCGCGCAGTGCATAGACGCCGGTATCCACATCGGGCAGCTCGGTCTCCCAGGCTCCTTCGGGTCCGATCATCACCGTGGTCAGCGGCTGGTTGTCCAGATAGAGGCGCACCGACCCGTCACCCGAACCGCTGCTGCGGCCGCTGAGCCGTACCGCCCCGTCGGGGCTGTAGGAGATCGCGTCGATGACCACGTTGTCCATGACCTCGGGGGCGTCTCCGGCCTCGGGCGTAGGCATCACACGCACGCCGCCATCGCCGGTGACCAGCACCGCCGGCGGCTGTCGCGCGGCAGTGGCGGCGGGTGCATCGGCAGGCGCCGCAAGATCCTGTTCCCGCGTTGCATCAGAGTCGGCGGCAAGCGGGGCCGTGCCGGGGCCATCGGGGGCGCTGTCGGCGGCATCGGGCGCCGGCGCGGGGCGTTGCGCCTGTGGCGCCGCCTCCTCTTCGGCGGGTTCCGCATCCGCGACCCGTGGCGATGCGGGAGCTTCCTCTTGTGCCAATTCGACGGGGTCGGGCGCGGTACGTGGCGCCGATTCCTCAGTGGGCGCGGCCGTCTCCTGACCGGCGGCATCCTCGGCGGCAGGCAGCTCGCTCGCCGGGTCGGTGGCGGCCGGTTCCGGCGCGGCCTCGGCCCCGGCGCGGCGATCCGGGTCGTCATCCGCAGAAGGCGTCGTGGATATCTCTGCCGGCTGCCCGGCGATGGCCGGGCGGGTGGTATCGCCGGGTTGCGCGCGTGCGGCGGGGGCGGCAGCAGGGTCATCCCCTGACGGCAGATCATCGGCACCGGGTTGCGTCTGCGGCGACCCCGCCTCTGCGGTCGCGAGATCCGGCTCGCTTGGCGCCTCCGTTGCGCGCCCCTCAAGCGCGCCGCCCTCGGGCGCCCCACCCTGCGACAGGCGCAGGTCGAGCGTCCCGAGGCCTTCCAGATCGGCCTCTGCCTCGGTGACCTCGGTGCCATCGGGAACGGGAGCGGGTGTCACGGGCGCATCCGCGCCCTCGAGCACGGCAGCCGGGCGCCCCGGCGCCGCGGTATCCGTGGCCTCCGGTTCGCTTTCGGCCGTAGCGGGGGCCTCTCCAAGCGCCGGATCATCGGGTGCGGGGGCGTCGTCCGATGTGCGCGCTCCCGGCGCGACCACGCGGTCGTCGGAAGCCGGCGCAGGCGTGTGCAGCGCTGCGCCATCCTCGATTGCGGTATCCGGGCGCGCGGGCGGATCGTCTCCCGCCACGTGATCCTCCTCTGACTCGTCCGGAGCGGCGAGGACGGGCTCACGCGCGGTGGCAGGCTCGTCCGTGGCAAGATCCACGGGCTCCTCGCGCACGCGGGCGCCTTCGAGTGGATCGGGCAATTCCGGCGCGTGCGCCACGACCAAATCCTCCGCAACCGGAGGCTCACGGCGCGGCGCGGGCGCGATCAGGACCTGCTCCTCCGACTCGAGCGATTCCTGCGCGTCGCGCCGCATGGCGAGCGTGATCACGCGTGCGCGCTCGCTGGGCGGCAGGCTGAACATCGCGACGAACCCGCCATCGGAGCCGGCGGTGGAAACCGCCGCCTCGTCGCCATCGACCAGCACCGCGATCTCGGCCTGCGGCGCGGCCTGACCGGCGACCAGGGCGCTGCCCTCGGGGTCGACACGCACCAGATCGAAACGCGGCGGTGCGGGCGCATCCACGGCAAGCGGGTCGGCGGGATCGGTCGCGGGTGGGACGGCGTCCGGCGCTGCCATCTCCTCGCCGTCGGCGGTGTCGTCGGGATCGGCTGCGGGCGCAAGGGGGGCCTCGGGCTCGGCCGGATCGGGCGCACCGGAGAGCCGCTCATACGCGACATAGCCGCCCAGCGCGACGACGACCACCGCCGCCGCCCCGCCAAGCAGCTTCCCGCCCGTTCCAAGCGTCTTCAAGATCGCCATTGACATCCCCAGATGGCCCGCGCCCCTTCGCAGCCCCGTTGCGCGCTTGAGCAACCCTAGCAGCCCCGATATCAGGTATCAAAACAATCTCCTGCACAAGGATGTGCGCATATGCAACACGCGATTCGCTCGGTTTGTGTCTTCTGTGGCGCACGCGACGGACGCCGCCCGGCCTATGCACTGGCCGCGCGGCAGGTGGGCGCGCTGATCGCGGCGCGGGGCTGGCGGCTGGTTTACGGGGCCGGCGATGTGGGGCTGATGGGCGAGGCCGCACGCGCCGCGATGGAGGCCGGCGCGGCAACCTTCGGGGTGGTGCCCCAGCACCTGATCGAGCTGGAGCGCGGCCGGCGCGATCTCACCCGGCTCGTCGTCACCGAAACCATGCATGAGCGCAAGAAGGTGATGTTCGTGAACTCCGACGCGATCGTCGTCCTGCCGGGCGGGGCCGGCTCGCTGGACGAATTCTTCGAGGTGCTGACCTGGCGCCAGCTTGGCCTGCACGCCCGCCCGATCCTGCTGGTGGACAGCGCAGGTTACTGGGCACCGCTGGCCGGGC
>PWLT01000248.1 GCA_003558415.1 Hyphomicrobiales bacterium | reverse complement strand
TTTCATCCTGGGGCTGGTCTTCGTGCCGGGGCTCTGGGGGGTCGTCGAATACCTCTTCCCGCTGGCGATGGCCGCTTTCCTCGCGATCGGCATCCTTGCGTTCCGCATCATGGGGCGCTTTCTCGGCCGCGTGCTCACCGAGGGAGGTTTCAACTGCTCGGCCAATAACAATTTCGGCCAGATTCTTCCGGCCTTTGCCTTTGCGATGGTGGGCGTGGGGCTTGCCGCGCCTGCGGCGTTGTCCACCTCGCCCGCAATTGCGGGCACGGCGCTTGTTCTCTCGACCTTCTTTCTGGTGACCGCGGCGCTGATCGCGACGGTGGCGATGGTGCTGGGGATTCGCTCCATGCTGGAAAACGGGGCGAACGCGGAAACCGCCCCCACATTGATGATCATCGTGCCCCTGATCACGGTTCTGGGGATCCTCACGATGCGCCAGAATCACGGGCTGGGCGCGCATTTCGAGCTGGCGCGTGGGGCAGGGGAGAACCTTTCGCTTCTCACCGTCTTTGTCTCGGTACAGGTGCTGTTCGGGCTGTTCGGCCTGATGATCCTGGCACGGCAGGGATATGCGCAACGCTTCCTGTTCGGGTCCGAGTCCTCGCCCGGCTCCTACGCGCTGGTCTGCCCTGGCGTGGGCTTTGCGGTGATGCTCCACTTCTGGGTCAATAACGGGCTGGTGGCTGCCGGCCTGCTGGAGGCTTTCGGCGTCGTCTACTGGGCGATCACCGGGGTCGCGCTGGTGTCGCAATTCGCCATGGTCTGGCTGGTGCTTCACCTCAACCGTCGTCACTTCCGCCGCTCCCGCCCCGTCGAGGCCGTCGCGGCCGAGTGATCCCGGGCCTGTCCGGATGAGGATATCGGGGGCGGCACAGCCGCCCCCGACGCGCAGTTTCTCGGGGCGGGCCATTGGCCTCGGAAGCTCATGGATTAGGTTGCGCGCGAGAAGCAATCCTGGAGCCTACTTGATGACGGAACTCACCCTGCTCGGCCTGTGCGGATCGCTCAGGCGCGAATCGTTCAATCGCAAGCTCATGCATGAGGCCGCGCAACGCTTCGCCCCCGCGCATTTCACCGAGGGCGATCTGCGCTTTCCGCTCTTTGACGGCGATCTGCAGGAAGAAGAGGGGGTCCCCGATTCCGTGGAGCGAGTCGCCGCGCAGATCGAGGCGGCCGATGCGGTGATCATCGCCTGCCCGGAATACAACAAGGGCCTGTCGGGCGTGATGAAGAATGCGCTGGATTGGGTGAGCCGTGTGAAGGGAAATCCGTGGCGCGACAAGCCGGTGGCGATCATGTCGGCGGCGGCGGGGCGCGCGGGGGGCGAGCGCTCGCAATTCTCGCTCAGGCTGTGTCTGAACCCGTTCCGGCCGCGCGTTCTGCCCGGCCCGGAGGTTCTGGTCGGCAATGCCAAGGAGCATTTCGACGCCGACGGGCGGCTGCACACCGAAAGCTATTTCAAGCCGCTCGACGAACTCATGGGCGATCTGAGGCGGATCGCCGCCGGTCGACTCTAGGAGCGCTTGCCCTCGGCGCGGCGGGAGTTCAGTTTGCCGCACATGACGCAGGCAGACAGGCTGAAACTCACCGATGTGCTCGACGCCGCGCGCGCCGAGGCACTGCACGCAACCCTGGGGCTGGAGGGGCGCCCGGCCGCGCCGCTGATCCCCTTTGCCCATCAGATCTATTTCTGGGAGCCGCGCCGCGCCGCGCGTCTGGGCGATGACGGGCATCCGCGCCCCGGCGACGGGCTGATCCCGGACATGGGGCTGCCCCGGCGCATGTGGGCGGGCGGACGCCTCGAATTCCACGCGCCCCTGCGCCCCGGAAAGCTCGCCGAGAAACGCAGCCGCCGTCTCTCGGCCGAGCGCAAGACGGGCCGCAGCGGCGCGTTGGGGCTGGTCACGCTGCATCACGAGATCAGCCAGGATGGAAAGCTCTGCGTCACCGAGGAACAGGACCTGATCTACCGCGAAGCCGCGCGCCCCGATTCCCCCGCCCCGCAGCCCCCTTCGGCGCCGGACGGGGCCGAGGAAAGCCGCGCGGCGGAATTCACCCCCACGATGCTGTTTCGCTACTCGGCGCTGACCTTCAACGGGCATCGCATCCATTACGACGCCGATTACGCGCGCGAGGTCGAGGGCTATTCGGGGCTTGTGGTGCATGGGCCGCTGCTGGCGCAACTGCTGATGCTGATGGCCGAATCGGCGTTGGGCGGGTTGAGCCGCTTTCGTTTTCGCGCCACCGCGCCGCTTTTCGTGTCCGAGACAGCGCAACTGTGCCGCAGCGGATCAAGGCTCTGGGTGCGCGGGCCGGACGGGCGTCAATGCATGGAGGCCGAGGCCGAGGGCTAGCACAGGTTGCGCGCGATTGGTTTCACCGTCGCCGTCGCCCTTCGAAAGAAATGAATTCGGATGACCGCAACACCCTGTGACACTCACAGGCTGTCCTCGACCCGAAAGCCTGGCGGAATCGTGTCGCGCCCCTCCAGCACCAGATCGGCCATCACCTCGCCGACCATTGGCGCCACGGCGAAGCCGATCTTGAAGCCGCCATTGGCGATGTAATGGCCGGGCCGCCCCGGCCAGGGTCCGAGCATCGGTGCACGGCTGCGCGCGCGCGGGCGCACACCCGCCCAGCGTTCGATCACCTGCGCACCGAAAATCTCCGGGCACAGCGCGACCGCGCGCGTGTGCAGATCATCGAGCCGCGCATCGGTGCCGGTGGGCGCGGTGAATTCGCGCTCGCTCGTCCCGCCCAGCGCCAGCGTCCCATCCGCCTGCGGCACGAGATAGAGATCGCCCGCGTGGACCAGCGGCGCCGGGCCCGCGTCATGGGCAAGCAGCATCGCCTGACCCTTCACGCCGACACCGACCGGGCGCCCGCCCTTGCCGTGCAGCGCCGCCAGCCCCTCCCACCCGGTCGCCCAGACGACCGCTCCCCGCAGGCTCCCGGTGCCTTCCTCGCAAAGCACCGCTCCTGCTTCCCGCAGCGCCAGCGCCAGCGCCGTGCAGGCCCGGCGCGGATGGAGCCGTGCGCTCAGAGTGTCGTGCACGACCGCGCCCGCAGGGCTCTCGACCCGCAGCCCCGGTACGCTCTCGCGCAGCTCCCAGCTTGCGGCGCCGCGCCAGTTTTCGGCGGCGCCAGCCGCGTGCTCGCGCGCGCGCACCACCGCCTCGGCGTCGGCGAGTGGCTGAACGCGCCCCACCCGCGCATAGCCCGGATCGCGGCCCGAGGCCCGCGCGATCTCCGCCCACCAGTCTTGTGCCATCAGCAGGCTGTCGAGCTGAAACTGCTTCTTGAGGTTCCAGTTCTCCGGCACATGAGGAAAGAGCGCGCCCGTGACCCCGCCGCTGGCGCCCGCGCCGATCCGGCGCGCCTCGATCAGTCGCACACGCGCATCTCGGCGCGTGCAGGCCCAGGCCACCGCGAGGCCGAAGATGCCGCCGCCCAGGACCGTCACATCCGTCATTGCCATTCCTCGGGTCCGCCCCCATTCTCCGCGCGGCGCGAAACTAGGGCAAGCGGGCGCAATGGACCAGATGGCAAGCGGGCTCATCGACTGGCAGGGCGGTGCCACGCCGCATTCGCGCCGGTTCGGAGACTGCTACTTTTCGGACCTCGACGGGCTGGCTGAGACACGCCATGTGTTCCTCGCCGGAAACGACCTCCCGGCGCGGTTCGCCGCGGGTTTTCACATCGCCGAGCTGGGGTTCGGAACCGGGCTGAACATGTTCGCAGCCCTTCACGCCTGGCGCGCGGCCGGCGCGCCGGGGCGGCTGCGCTTCACCAGTTTCGAGGCGTTTCCGCTGCCTGCCGAGGAGATGGCCCGCGCGCTGGCACGCTTTCCCGAGATTGCGGCCATGGCGGCGCCGTTCCTTGACCAATGGGCGGCGGGCGCGCGCCGCGTCGTGCTGGATGATCTCGACACCGAAGTGGTGATCGGCGATGCCCGCACATGCTTGCCGCGCGGCGGCCTGCTGGCCGATGCCTGGTTTCTCGACGGCTTCTCCCCCGCGCGCAATCCCGAGCTGTGGGAGCCTGCGCTCCTCGCGCAGGTGGCCCGCCACACCGCACCGGGCGGCACATTCGCGACCTATACGGCCGCAGGCGCGGTGCGCCGCGCCCTGCAAAGCGCCGGTTTCACCGTCACCCGCCGACCCGGATTCGGGCGCAAGCGGCACATGAGCGTGGGGCGGCTCGACACCGAGGCGCAAGCATGAAGGAGCAGAACACGCGGCTGGGCATCTGGCTCATGGTCGCCACAACCTTCGTCTTCGCCATGCAGGACGGCATCTCACGTCACCTGGCCGAAGAATACAACGTGCTGATGGTGATCATGATCCGCTACTGGTTCTTCGCGGCCTTCGTGATCACCGTTGCTGCGCGGCAGGCCGGGGGCATCCGCCGAGCCGCCGCGACGCGCCAGCCGGGCCTGCAGATATTCCGCGGCCTGCTGCTCGCAGCCGAGGTCTGCGTGATGGTGCTGGGCTTCGTGCTTCTGGGGCTGGTCGAAAGTCACGCCGTGTTCGCCGCCTATCCGCTGCTCGTCGCGGCGCTGTCGGGGCCGGTCCTGGGCGAGAAGGTGGGCTGGCGGCGCTGGACGGCGATCGGGATCGGGTTTGTCGGGGTGCTGATCATCCTGCAGCCGGGTTTCGGGGTGTTTCAGCCCGCGGCGGTGGTGCCGCTGATCGCGGCGCTGGGCTTTGCGCTCTACGGCCTGCTCACGCGCTACGCGGCACGGCGCGACAGTGCGGCGGTCAGCTTCTTCTGGACCGGCACCACCGGGGCGGTGGCGATGACGCTGGTGGGCGTCTGGTTCTGGGAGCCGATGCGCGCGCCTGACTGGGGCTGGATGGGGCTGCTATGCATGACCGCGGCCTTCAGCCACTGGTTGCTGATCAAGTGCTATGAGGTCGCGGAGGCAAGCGCGGTGCAACCCTTCGCCTATCTGCAGCTTCCCTTTGCCGCGGCGCTCGGGATGGCGGTCTTCGGCGAGACCCTGCGCGCCAATGTGGCCATTGGTGCGGCCATCGTCGTGGGCGCGGGGCTCTTCACGCTGTGGCGCGCCCGCAGCACGGGCCGCCCCCCGCCCGCACCTCCGAAATAGCCGCGTGAGCCTTGAGCAAGAAACGTTGCGGCAAACCCGAGTTGTTCATATTGACCGGGCACACGGGAAACGGGGTCGTCTTCCGGGCATGTGATGCAGCGTGTCGCCTGACCTTACTTTGGAATTCCGTCCATGACGTCCACATCAGTCTGGTACGAAGTCCCGTTCCCCGGGGCGGCATCTGGTCTTGACCTGGCGGGCACCAGCGCCGGTGACTGGAGATTTCAGCTTCTGCCGAATTCGTGAACGGCAGGCGCAGGGAATTGTTGTTGAATTCTCGCTGGTTCGATACAATCCTATATATGGTCGCCATCAGGACCAGATGCACCTTCCGAATTCCGTGCAGCATTGCCGGCGAAAGCGTGCGGGCGCCCTTGGAATGGCTGCCATGCCGGACGCAGGCGATGGTCGTGTCACTCAATTGTCGGACGGTCCCATATTGATGAGCAGGTATTGAATGACGCCGGAACCGAGGGAATACCGACAGGAATATTGACGCCATGCCGGACGCTGGACTGTTTTCGCTCGCCAACCTCGCCGCAGGATTGCTGGGCGCCACTCTGACCGGCCCGCTGGGCGGTATCGACCTTCCCGGGGCGGATCTCGACGACATGCTCGCGCAGAGGCCCTCGGGCTTTGCCGCGACGTTGAGCTATCGTGACGCGAGCCCGGCGGGGCGCTTGACCTCGGGTTCCGTACCCACCGAGCTTTCCGAGCTGCCCGACACCTTTCTGCGCGCAGTCATGGCGGTGGAGGACAAGCGCTTCGGCCAGCATAGCGGCGTGGACCCGCTTGCCACGGCATCGGCGGCATTGTCTGCGCTGCAAGGCGAGATCCGGGGCGGATCGACACTCAGCCAGCAGGCGATCAAGAATATGCTGTTCGGCGGCGAAGTCAGTCTGGAACGGAAGGTGGCCGAGGTGGTCCTTTCCGTGCGCGCGCATGTCGATCACACGCCTGAAGAGATATTCGCAGCCTATCTCAATGTCACCTGGTTCGGTCGCGGTGTCACGGGTGCGGCCCATGCCCCGCAGGCCTGGTTCGGCAAGGACTGGGCGGATCTGAGCCTTGGCCAGACGGCGTTTCTGGCTGCATTGCTCAAGGGGGCGGGGCATTTCGATCCGGTCCGCTTTCCCGAGCGTGCCGTGTCGCGCCGCGATCATGTGATCGACCGCATGGAGGTGCTCGGCTGGGTCAGTGCAGCGGAGGCCGAGGCCGCCAGGGCCGAGCCTCTCGACGTGATCCCGATGCAGCGCCGGGAGGACGGCGATTTATGGGCGGTGCGCGCGGCGGGGGCCGAGATGGCCGAACTCGGACTCGGCTCGGATATTCGGGCCCGGCCGGGGCTGGAGCTTGACCTGACGATCGATCCCCGCTGGCAGCGTATCGCCACGCAGGCACTGCGTGATGGCGTGCAGTCGCTCTCGCCGCTCGGCCCGGCCGCCACGCTT
>PWLT01000098.1 GCA_003558415.1 Hyphomicrobiales bacterium | reverse complement strand
TGTCGTTGACGACATTGGCGAAGGTGCTCATCACCAGATAGGGTGATGAGCCCGCCCCGAGCGTCGACAGGCGCAACAATTCCTGCCCCTGCGCAGCCGGCGCCGTGGCCATGGCCGCGGCGATGGCTATCCCCGTCAGTTTCCAGTGTTTCATCGTCTTTCTCCTCCTCTAGGTTTGCTTCACGTCCTGCTGACCGCGGTGCGTTCGCCGCTGCCGCGCCGCAGCAGGAGCCAGCGCCAGGCGATCAAGGCGAGCCCCGCCGCAAAGGCGGGCGCCTCGATCCACAGCCCCGGCATGAGCATCGCGACAGCGCAGCCCACCCGCAGCACCCGCTCGGCCCAGGGCACGCGCCCGCCGGCATATCCTCCAAAGCCGGTGGTCAGCAGCCACACCGCCAGCCCGAGGCGTATCACGACCCATACGAACTCCAGCGGATCGAATTCCACCACCAGCAGAAGGCTGGGATTGTAGATCATCACGAAGGGGATCAGGAAGCCGATGAACGCCACGCGGATCGCGGTGACCGCCACGGAGAGCGGATTGGCCCCGCAGATCGGCGCGGCGGCAAAGGCCCCCAGCGCCACGGGCGGCGTGATCGTTGAGAGCACCCCGAAATAGACCACGAAAAGGTGCAGCGCCAGCGTCGAGATCGAATCGTCGATCATCTGCACGGCGGGGCCCATCACGATGACGATGATCAGATAGGCCGGCACCGTGGGCAGCCCCATGCCCAGGATCAGGCTTCCCGCCGCCATGAGCACCAGGCTCAGGAACAGGTTGCCCTCGGACAATCGGCCGACCGCACGCGCGAAGTCCTGCCCCAGCCCGGTGAGGTTGAACACCCCGATGATGATGCCCACCGTGGCCACCGCCACCAGGATCTTGCCGCAGGCCGAACCGCCGCGCGCCAGGATCGGCAGGATCAGATAGGGCCGGTTGCGCACATCGCTGTTGAACACCACCCCCAGCGCCAGCGCCGAGAGAAAGGCGTAGAACCCCGCCAGCGCCGGTGAGCGCCCGGCGACCAGCGTCACGACGATGATGGTGAGCGGAACGATCAGATAGGCCGAGCGGATCCAGTCGCCTGTCGTGACGCTCTGGCGCATCTCGCGCGGGACTGGCCCGATGCCGCGGCGCGCCGCCTCGACCGAAATCGCCGCGAAGATCGCGAAGTAATAGAACAGCGCCGGCACCAGCGCGGCCAGCGCGATGGTCAGATAGGGAATGCCGGTGACATCGGCCATGATGAAGGCCACCGCCCCCATCACCGGCGGCATGATCTGCCCGCCGGTCGAGGCCGCAGCCTCCACTGCACCGCCGAAGGCACGGCTGAAGCCGCGCTTGATGATCATCGGGATGGTGAACACGCCCGTGCTGACCACATTCGCCACGACCGACCCCGACATCGTGCCGAAGGCGGCCGAGGACACCACCGCCGCATTGGCCGGCCCGCCCCGCGAGCCATCGGTCAGCCGCGACGAGATGCGCAGCAGAACCTCCCCCGCGCCCAGCCCGTCGAGCACCGCGCCGAACAGGATGAAGATCAGTATGATCGAGGTCACCACCGCGATGGGGCGGCCGAACACGCCATCGAAGCTGTACCACGACACGCGCAGAAGCTCGGGGACCGAGGCACCGCGATGGCGCAGCAATCCCGGCAGATCCTGCCCGTACAACGCGTAGAACAGCACCAGCAGTGCCACCGCGGCAAAGATCCAGCCGAACAGCCGGCGCGACAGCTCGATCAACGTCACGATGCCGATGGCAGCAAAGACATTGTCGGTGAAGGTAAAATCGTAAAGCCCGGTCTGCAGCACCTCATTGACCGAGAACAACCACCATGTTGTGGCAGCCATACCGATGAACAAGGCCCCGTCGATTGCCCAAAGCAGCAATCGCACCGGCGCCGGCGCGCCGGAATGCAGGATCGCGAGCGGGTGGGTCAGGATGACGATGAGACACGCCGCCCCGACGAACCCGCCGCGCACGATGACCTCGTCCCAGACGCCGTAGCCGGCCGTGTAGACAGCCGCCAGCGCGATCACCAGACCGAGCGGCAGCGCCAACACCTTCTGCCAGCCGTATTGCGGCAATTCGGACACTTCCGGCCCGGCGGAACGCGCCGCGGCAGTCGGATCGGTCATCAACTCCTCCCTTCTCCGCGCTTGTTCTTCGGACACCGGCGGAGTTGGACAAAGTTTGCCTCGGCAAGCAGGAAAAGCTATAGAAAAGAGACAGGATTTCACCGCGTGAAAACGAGGGGGCGAAATTGGTCAAGACGGTGCGTTCGGTCGCGCGCGCAATGCGGGTGCTCGAAGCGCTCGACCAGCCGCTCAGCCTGCACGCGCTGCACCAGCGCACCGGTATCGACCGGGCCACCCTGCTGCGGATGCTGCACACCCTTGCGCAGGACGGCTATGTCACGCGCAGCCTCTCGACCGGTCACTTCGCGCCGACACCACGGCTGTCGCGGCTGGGCGCAACTGCGGGGTCGGAAACCTACTTCACCGAACGCGCTGGCGAGACACTGGACCGGCTGTGCCGCGATCTGCTGTGGCCCTCGGATATCGGCGTGCCGCGCGATGGCGCGATCATGATCGTGGAGACGAGCCGCACGCTCTCACCCTTCATCACCAACCCGCGGGTTCTCGGACGCCCGATCAGCATGCTGCACTCCGCGATGGGGCAGGTCTATCTCGCCTTCAGCGCGCCCGACGGTCGCGAGGCCAGCATCGCGCGGCTGATCGAGCGCAATCTCGAGGGCTTCCCGGTCGAGCGCGAGCGGATTGACCGCGTGATCGAGGACACGCGCGCGCGCGGTTACGGTATCCGCTTCCCGGGCTACGCCGCGTTTCCCGATTCGGTCGGCGACAAGCTGCGCGCGATCGCGGTGCCGGTCATGGTGGCAGGCCATGCCGAGGCGGCGCTCAGCTTCGTGTGGATAGCCAGCTTCGCCACCGCCGAGGACATGGCAGCGCGCCATCTCGACCGGCTGCGCCAGGCCGCCGACGAGCTCGGCGCGCAGCTCTGAAGGCAAACCGAGCCCGCCTTCATGCCTCCGGCGCATCCTCCAGCATCTCGGTGGCGACGCGGTAGCGCAGCAATTCCTCCGAGACGAGGAAATAGGCTTCCTCCGGCGGGGTGGCCAGCGCGTGGACATGCACCACAGGATCGACCCCCATGGCGTCGGTATATTCCAGCACACGCCCCTGCAGGCTCTGCACCGAAGTGATCGCCGCAGCCGTCGAGACCACGGTGGAGGCCGGGTAATAGGCCTGATGCATCCCGATCCACGCCTGAGGCGCGATCAGCCGCTCGACCCCGGCAAACAGGATCAAGGGACAGGCGGAGAGGCAGGCCCCGTCGGCCAGAACGGCGGTGTTCATGCCGCGCTCGCGCACCAGCGCGCCGATCTCCAGCGCCTCCTCCACCATCCCGCCGGGGCTGTGGAGCATGAGCGTGCCGACCTCCTGCGGCAACTCGTCGAGTTCGCGGGCGAAGCGTGCCGCGTCACCCTCCCCGATACTGCCGGCCAACAACAGCACCGGGCCGAAATCGGGATGATCGGTGCGCGAAAATTCCAGCGCGTCCAGCTCGCGCGGCAGGGTAACGGGGCCCGATCCCGGGTTGCCATCGGCGCGGCGCGGGAGGACGCGCGGCGAATAGGGGCGCGTCTGGCTGCCTGGTGTGACGGGCTCGACCTCGGAGGTGCGGATCGGTCCGCTGCCTTCCAGCAGCCGCTCGATGTCGAGATCGGGCAAGGCAAGCGCCAGCGCCAACCCGATCTGCAACACCAGGATGGCGCCCAGCAAGCGGCGGATCGAGACGCGCCGCAGACGCGCGAGGGGACCGCGCGCCGGCACGTCGGAGCCGGCAATCATTCAACCACCCGCGTGGGGAACTTCGAGGGCGGGCGCGCGGGCTCCTCTGCCTCCCCCCCGGCTTCGGCCTCGGGCGCGTCGCGCTCCAGCGCGCGCAGCCGGGCGAGCAGCGCCGTATCGGCGGTGTTCATCGCCCCCTCCAGCCGGTTCATCGCCCCCAGCGCGGCGCGCAGATCGGCCAGCGTCATCGTCTGCTCCAGCCCCAGGGAGGCGCGCGAGCCGCGGATCACCGACTGCGTGATCGCGAGGATGAACACCAGAACCCCGGGCAGCAGGTCGATCGCGATCGCCCCTGCCCAGGAGGGGATGAAATCGTGGCGGTAGCGGATCACCGCATCGGCGGTCGAGATCGGCGTGTAGGTCGCCTCGGCCGGGGGCGGCAGGTCCATGACCTCCTGCGCCGCATTGATCAGCCCCTCGCTGCGCTGATCGAGCGCCGTGAAGATCGACTCCATCGTCGCCGACTGGGCACCCCGGATCTCGCCGCTGCGCCCATCGAGTTCAGGCAACACGACCGAGGCACGCAGATCGTCCGCCGCGCGCTTGACCATCCCCGCCACGGAAAGCTGGCGCAGCGTCGAGATCACTCCGGCCAGCCGCACCGACTGCTCGGCGAAGGTGACCGAGCGCGCCTTGATCGGCGTGGTCTCCACGGTGAGCTCGCGCATCCGGTTGAGGATGGCATTGCCGCGCTCGAACTGATCGGTGATCGCCGCCTCCTGCGAGGCGATCTGCGTCTCGAGCGAGGCCAGCTCCTCCGATTTCTGGCGCAGCAGCCGATAGACCGCCCCCTGCCCCGCCACGCCCGAAAGCTCGCCCGACTCCTCCTGTTCCGACAGGCTCTCGAAAGTCAGCCGGGCGCGGGAGACATCGCGCTCCAGCGCCTGCGCGGCGACGGCGTTCTCATGCGCGCGCTCAAGTGCGGCCTGATACCCCTCCAGCGTGCGCGCCAGATGCTGCTCCACCGCCGCCGAACCCGCCAGCGCCGCCGCGTTGAGCCAGCTCGACATCGCCACGATGGCAAGTGCGCCGAGGCACATCGACAGCATCAGCCCGATGCGACTGGCCGCGGTGGTGACCGCCGGAAGCAGCCGCATCAGATAGGCCCAGAAGACAAAGATGCCCACCGACACCGCCACCGAATAGGCCACGGCCGCGAAGAAGGTCATCGACCCGCTGGATTCGAGCAGACCCGAGACGCCGATATAGGTGTAGATGCCGCTTGCGGTGGCCAGAATGCCCAGCGCGAGCGGGGTGAAGCTGTCGAGCCACGCAAGATGCCCCTGCAGCTCGCGTGCGGTGCGCAGGCCCTGGGCGTCCTCTCGGGTGTCGGTCGTCTCGCTCATCCCGGCCCGCACTCCGCAGCCGATCAATCGAGGAGCAGAATGCGGCGCGATCGGGCATCACATCAATCGAAAACCGACACCCGAAACGCGAAAGTGAGCGGGCCGTTGCCCTATCAAGCAGACATCTGTTGCCCGAAGACCGCTTACTCGGCAGGGTCGTGGGGTGCCCCTCGGGGCAAAACCGCCAAGAGGAGGAAAGACATGAGACGGAAACTGCATATCACCGCCGGTGCCGCCGCGCTTGCGCTCCTGGCCGGAACGGCCGCCCATGCCGTCGAGACACAGCCCCAGCTCACGCTCGAGAGTGCCGACATGATCGTCGATACCTGCCTGGACATGGCGCGCGACGAGGGCTGGAACCTCGCCGTCGCGCTCTACGACCAGCACGGCAATCTCAAACGCTTCTCGCGCATGGACGGGGTGCAGGCCCATTCCATCGAGATCGCCCATCTCAAGGCGGTCACCTCGGCCAAGCGGCCCGCGCCTACCGGCGCGCTGCACGATTTCACCTATGGTGACCCGGACACCAGCCCCGGAGCCTTCGCCTTCCTGCCCGGCATCACGGTGCTCAGGGGCGGCGTTCCGATCATGACCGAGTCGGGCGCGCATCTGGGCGGCGTGGGCGTGAGCGGGGCGACCTCGCAACAGGACGAGGATTGCGCCAATGCCGGCATCGAGGCCATCGCCGACCGGCTGGCCGAACACTGAACGCCCGTGTCCCGCGCGAGTTCACCCCCGCGCGCCGCCGGTTTCCTCGCCGACCCATTGCAGGAAGTCCTCATTGGCCTCCAGCGACAGGCGCAGGATCGGCGGGACATCATAGGGGTGGAGCCGGCGAAGCTCCGCCTCGACCCGCTCGGCCAGCGCCGGGCGGGTCTTGATCAGCAGCGGCACCTCGGTTTCCGACGCCACGGCGCCCTGCCAGTGATAGAGGCTCTTGATGGGCGCATAACGGTTGGCACAGGCCGCGAGACGGCTCAGGATGAGCGCCTCGGCGATGCGGTCGGCACTCGCCTCGTCGGGGCAGTTGGTAAGAATGACCTGGAGCGGCATGACGCGGCCCTCGCTTCGTGCTGCGGGCTTTTCTAGCCTGGATTGCCCTGCGAGTCACTCGTGACCTGCCGGGCGGCTACACCCGTTCGGCAACCCGATGGCACCCGCCAGCGTCGCGAACCAGCCCGGCGCCTTCCGGGCACGGCGCCCAAGCCCATGCCTGGGGCATGAATGCACTCATGCCTCCAGCCCATCCAGTGTGCGGCGGAATTTCTCCACGATCTCGTCGATATGCGCATGCTCGGCGATGAACATCGGCGCGACGATGCCCGCATCGCCGGTGAATTTCACATGCAGCCCGTTGTGAAACATCGCCGTCTGTGCGGCCTGACCACGTTTGCCGGGGCCT
>PWLT01000296.1 GCA_003558415.1 Hyphomicrobiales bacterium | reverse complement strand
TGCGGGGCGCTGACCCATCACATGGGCAAGACCGGCGAGAGCCACGCCTCGGCTGCGCGCAACATCCGCGCCTGGTGGGCCGAGATGCAGGGCGGGGGGCTCGATGCGGTGGTGATCAACACCTCGGGCTGCGGCACGACGGTCAAGGATTACGGGCACATGTTCCGCAACGGCCCGCTGGCCGCGCAGGCGGCGGCGGTGGCGGCCATCGCCGCCGATGTGAGCGAGATCGTGCAGCGGCTCGACCCGCCATCGGCGCCGCCACAGGGGCTGCGCGTGGCCTATCACGCAGCCTGTTCGCTCCAGCATGGCCAGCGCATCACCGAGGCGCCCAAGGCGCTGCTGCGCAATGCCGGGTTCGAGGTGGTCGAGCCTGCCGAGTCGCATCTGTGCTGCGGCTCAGCAGGCACCTACAACCTGATGCAGCCCGAGATCTCGGGCCAGCTCAAGGCGCGCAAGGTTGCGGCGCTGGAGGCGCGCGCGCCGCAGGTGATCGCGGCGGGAAATATCGGCTGCATGATGCAGATCAGGGGTGGCACGCAGGTGCCAGTGGTGCACACGGTCGAGTTGCTGGATTGGGCGAGCGGCGGGTCGCGCCCGCGGGCTCTGGAGGAGTTCGCGCCATGACCTGCCCCGGATTTCGCCGCAATGGCGTCCGCATTTCTGCCTCAGGGGGGCGCAAGGGTCGGCTGATCCGACCGGAGCCATGATGCAATGATCCGCCTTGCCCTGATTGCCGTCTTCGCCGCCTGCCTCGCCGCGCCCGCCACAGCGCAGGACGCGGCGCTGCGCGAATTGTCCACCAATGCCGATGGCCGCGGCTGGGAGGCGGTCGGGCGGCTCGATCTGGGGCGGGGCGGCTTCTGCACCGCCACGCTGATCGAGCCGCAGCTCGTGCTCACCGCGGCGCATTGCCTGTTCGACCGTGACACGGGCCAGCGCATCGACGCTTCGGAGATGCTCTTCATGGCCGGGCTGCGCAACGGGCGCGCCGAAGCCTATCGCGGTGTCCGCCGCGCCGTGGCACATCCCGATTACGCTTTCGATTCGGATACGCCGCTGCAGCGCGTGGCCAGCGACCTGGCGCTGATCGAGCTGGATCAGGCGATCAGCCTGCCATCGATCCGCCCGCTCGAGCTCGACCGCAACGCGCAGGCCGGCGCGCATGTGGGGGTGGTCTCCTATGCGCGCGCGCGGGCCGAGGCCCCGTCCCTGCAGGAATTGTGCCGCGTGCTCGGCCGTCAGTCCGGGGTCATGGTGCTGTCCTGCGCGGTGGATTTCGGCGCCTCGGGCGCCCCGGTCTTCACCAATGAGTTCGGGGCGCCGCGGATCGTCTCGGTGGTCTCGGCGATGGCCGAGCTGGGCGCCGAGCCGGTGGCGCTGAGCGCCTCGCTACGCGATCAGATCGGCGTGCTGCGCCAGGCCTTGTCGGCGCAGAGCCTGCCGGAGGTCGGCGGCTCGCTCAACGCCCGGCGTGCGGTGCCGGGTGACGGCTCGCGCAACGAGATCGGCGCGCGTTTCATACGGCCCTGAGCCTCTTGAATCGCTGCGCGCGCAATCCCAGATTCGTGATGCCGGGCGCCTTTTCGGGCCTGGTGCGAACCGGCCCGTCCCCCGCCGGGAGGGCCGATTCGCTGCATCGCTCAACCAAGGAGGATGAAGACATGCGCCATTTCGATCCGACCCCGCTCTACCGGGCCACCGTGGGCTTCGATCGCATCGCCGACTTGATGGATCGCGTCATGAACACGGATGTGACCCAGCAGACCTATCCGCCCTACAACATCGAGAAGACTGACGAGAACGCCTATCGCATCTCGATCGCGGTAGCCGGGTTCTCGCCCGATGAGCTCAATGTCGAGGTGCGGGAGAACGCGCTCGTGGTTTCGGCGCGCAAGCCCGAGGACGCCGAGGAGGGCCGCACCTTCCTGCATCGCGGGATCGCCACGCGGGCCTTCGAGCGCCGCTTCGCACTGGCCGATCATGTGAAGGTCACGGGCGCGACCCATGTCGACGGGATGCTCCATATCGAGCTTGCCCGCGAGGTGCCCGAGGCGCTCAAGCCGCGTCGCATCGAGATCGCGAAGGGCTCGCCCGCGCGCCAGACGACCAAGGCGGTCGAGGGCAAGGCCAGGGAGGCCGCCTGACGGCCCGTCGGGTCCAGACTTACGGCAAGAAAGGGGAAGGGCGCACATCCGGTGCGCCCTGACCATACCGTTCGGGGCCGGCGGCTGCGCCCGCCCCGCTCACCGATGATACCAGCAGGCAAGGGCAGCGACTCCCCGCGACCGGCAGGTGCGGGTCTGGAGCGTGTTGCGGGTGTTTCGATCCACGGGCCCCGTCGCGCAAGCGACGGGGACGCGCTCGCCCGCCCACTCGCACCCCAGGCGGGCGCGTCCCGCGCCCACCTCGGTCGGGCACGCCCCCGTCGCCTCTCCGATCCAAATGCCCGCAGCACACTCCAATCCCGACGGGCGCAGCCTGCCCTATTCCTCCTGCCCTGCGCCGTGCTCCCGCCGGGCATCCTGTTCGGCCTGCAACAGTGCCGCGACGCCGCGCAGCTCGCTGAGGAGTTCGAGCAACTGCGTCATCTTTTCGCGCCCGAACGCCTCCTCGATCTCGCGGTAGATCGCCTCCGAGCGCCCGGCCATCCGGGCATGGATCGCGCGCCCGGCCTCGGTGAGTTCCACGGTGTGCCGCCGCGCGTCGCGTGCCTTCACCGGCGCAATGAGGCCGCGATCCTCCAGCGTGCGGAAGATGCGTGACAGCGATGGCGGCAGGATCACGCATTTCTCGGCCACCGTCCTGGCGTCCATCGGCCCGTGATCGGCCAGCGCGCGGATCACGCGCCATTGCTGCAAGGTCAGCCCGTGGGCATCCACATGCGGCTTGAACCGCCGCATGGTTGCCTCGCGCGCGCGCAGCAGCGCGATGGGCAGCGAGCGCTCGAACCCGCGAAGTTCGCTATCGGGGGGGCTGTCAGGCATGCGTCGTGTCACCCCTCAATCGCGAGAGCCTTGTGGTGCTCCACCCGCATCTGCCCCGGCGCGGGTCATGGCCCCGTCCCGCCGGATTTCAGCGCGGCATGGACCGTGTTCCAGTCCTTGCGCTGACGTTGCGGGTCGAATTCGCGCAGCTCCAGGCTGAGCGCGCAATGTTCCCCGCCCAACCGGGGTTCGATATGCCCGCGCGCCACGTCGTAGAGCGCGTGGAGCACGCCCTGATGCACGGCATCGCCGCGCCCCGGCCCGATGCGCAGCACCATGTCGAGGAAATGATGGCCGGCAGCGACGTCGGCGATGGCGTGGCAATCGGCGGCATGGCCGCGCACGCGAATGCCGCCCAGTGGGAAATGGCCGCTCGCGACAAGCGCATCGCGCAGTGCCGCGCACAGCCCGTTCATATCGACAAGGCTTGCCAGTTCTGCGTCATAGTCGAAGCTCAGATGCGGCATGAGGGGTTCTCCCAGTCGGGTTTCGGGCGGGGATTCCGGGTTGACTGCATAACAAGTAAAATATTAATGTGTTATGCAATTGACGCAAGCGGAATCTGTCCCGCATAAGCTATGCGGGATCGGATCGGGGGCAAGAAGGACGTGACTATGACCGACCTGGCGCGCAATCTGGAGAAGGTTCGCCACCATCTTGACCGTTTCACCGCCGAGGGGGTGCTCAACCGCATCGCGGGCGCAGCCGTGCCCGCAGCGTCGGGGGCCAGCTTCGAGACGCGCTCACCGGTGGACGGGGCGTGCCTTGCGCAGGTCGCGCGCAGCGGCGCGGAAGATGTGGACGCGGCCGCCCGGGCAGCGCGCGATGCCTTCCCCGACTGGCGCGACATGCCCGGCGCGAAGCGAAAGGCGCTGCTGCACCGCATTGCCGATGCGATCGAGGCGCGCGCCGAGGAGATTGCGCTTGTCGAGTGCATGGATACCGGGCAGGCGCTGCGCTTCATGTCCAAGGCGGCGCTGCGCGGGGCGGATAATTTCCGCTTCTTCGCCGATCAGGCGCCCACCGCGCGCGACGGGCAGAGCCTCTTTGCGCCGGGGCAGATCAACGTCACCTCGCGCACGCCGATCGGGCCGGTGGGGGTGATCACGCCGTGGAACACGCCCTTCATGCTCTCCACCTGGAAGATCGCGCCGGCGCTGGCGGCGGGCTGCACGGTGGTCCACAAGCCGGCCGAGTTCTCGCCGCTCACCGCGAGCCTGCTGGTGGAGATCGCCGAGGAGGCAGGCCTGCCGCCCGGGGTGTGGAACACCGTGCACGGCTTTGGCGAGGATGCGGGCCGCGCACTTACCGAACATCACGAGATCCGCGCGGTCAGCTTCGTGGGCGAAAGCCGCACGGGCTCAATGATCATGGCGCAGGGCGCGCCCACGCTCAAGCGCGTGCATTTCGAACTGGGCGGCAAGAACCCCGTGATCGTCTTTGCCGATGCCGATCTGGAGCGGGCCGTGGATGCGGCGGTGTTCATGATCTACTCGCTCAACGGGGAGCGCTGCACCTCCTCGAGCCGGCTGCTGGTCGAGCGCTCTATCCATGACGAGTTCACCGCCCGCGTGGCCGAGCGCGCCGCGCGCATTCCCGTGGGCCATCCGCTTGACCCCGACACGGTGATCGGCCCGCTCATCCACCCCGAGCACGAGAAGAAAGTGCTCGCCTATTTCGAGACGGCGAAGGCCGAAGGCGCGACCATCGCCACGGGCGGCACCAAACCCACCGGCGAGGGGCTGGAGGCGGGCTGCTACGTCACCCCCACACTGTTCACCGGCGCGCGCAACGACATGGCCATCGCGCAGGAGGAAATCTTCGGCCCCGTGCTCACCGCGATTCCCTTCGAGGACGAGGAAGAGGCGCTGAAACTGGCCAATGACGTCCCCTACGGGCTGGCCGGGTATCTGTGGACCAGCGATCTGACCCGCGCGCTGCGCTTTTCGGACGCGATGGAGGCGGGCATGATCTGGGTGAACGCGCCCAATGTGCGCCATCTGCCCACGCCCTTTGGCGGCATGAAGGCCAGTGGCATAGGCCGCGACGGGGGCGACTGGTCCTTCGATTTCTACATGGAAACCAAGAATGTCAGCTTCGCCACCGGCGAAGACAGGATCCCCCGGCTGGGCGGCTGAGCCCGCCGCCCGATCCCGCCCCTGTTCAACACGGAGACGCAAGAATGCCCGTGCCCGCACCGAACCTCTACCCGCCCTTCAACATCGTCCGGCTCAGCCATGTCGAGTTCACGGTGACCGATCTCGACGCCTCAAGGCATTTCTACGCCGATACGCTGGGCCTGCAGGTCACCGAGGCCGAGGGCGACACGATCTGCCTGCGCGCCATGGAGGAACGCGGCCATCACTGCATCCGCCTGCGCCGGGGCGAGAAACCGGCGGCCACCGCGCTGAGCTTCAAACTGTTCGACGAGCCCGATCTCGACCGCGCGGCGGAGTATTTCGAGGGGCGCGGCCTGCCTGTCGAATGGGTCGAGCGCGCCCATCAGGGCCGCACGCTGGCCACGCGCGATCCGCAGGGCCTGCCACTGGAGTTCTACTCCCGCATGGACCGGCTGCCGCCCATACATCAGAAATACGCGCTCTATCGCGGTGTGAAGCCGCTGCGCATCGATCATTTCAACACCTTCTCGCCCAATGTCGATGAGGCCGTGGCCTTCTACAACGATATCGGCTTTCGCGTCACCGAATACACCGAGGACGAGGAGAGCGGGAAACTCTGGGCCGCATGGATGCACCGCAAGGGCGGCGTGCATGACATCGCGTTTACCAACGGGCTGGGGCCGCGGCTGCATCACACCGCCTTCTGGGTGCCCACGCCGCTCAACATTATCGATCTGCTCGATCTGATGTCCACGACCGGATATATCGGCAATATCGAGCGCGGGCCGGGCCGCCACGGCATCTCCAACGCCTTCTTCCTCTATATACGCGACCCCGATGGCCACCGTATCGAGATCTATTGCTCCGACTATCAGACGGTCGATCCCGATCTCGAGCCGATCAAATGGGATCTCAAGGACCCGCAGCGCCAGACCCTGTGGGGCGCCCCCGCGCCGCGGTCGTGGTTCGAGGAGGGAACACTGTTCGAGGGCGTCACACCCCGCAAGGCCGATCTCGACGCCCAGCCCATCGTGGCACCATGAGCGGAGGCACCATGTTCGACGACGACGTGCAGCGCCCGCGCCTGCTGGGCTTTCGCCGCGAGGGCAAGCGCGGCTACGGGCTGATGACCCCGGGCGGGGTGGTGGACCTCTCGGCCCGCCACGGGGCGCAGTACCCGTCCCTGCGCGAAGTGATCGAGGACGGCGCGCTGCAACGCCTCGCGGAGGCCGGTGCGCAGCTTTCGCCCGACCATGCCCCCGACGCGGTCACCTTCGATCTGCCCATACCCGCGCCGGAAAAGATCATCTGTGTGGGCGTGAACTTCCCCGACCGCAACGCGGAATACAAGGACGGGCAAGAGGCGCCGCCGCATCCCTCGCTCTTCGTGCGCTTCCCGCGCTCCTTCCTCGGGCATGGTGCCGATCTGGTGCGCCCGCGTGCTTCCGAACAGCTCGATTACGAGGGCGAGGTGGTCGTCGTGATCGGCAAGGCGGGGCGCCACATCGCCGAAGCGGACGCGCTGGATCACATCGCGGCACTGAGCC
>PWLT01000284.1 GCA_003558415.1 Hyphomicrobiales bacterium | reverse complement strand
GTGCCTGACCATCGCGGTGTTTCCGGGCATCGTGAGCTGGCTTCCGAACACGCTTTACCACTGAACCAACAAGGGAGAGACAATAATGAACATCAAGTCCACACTACTCGCATCCGGCGCCGTCCTCGGAATGATGGCCACCCCGGCTCTGGCCCAGCAGACCTGGACCATGACCACGACTTGGCCCTCATCGATCGCGCTGATCGAGATTGATCGGAAATTCGTCGAATACGCCAACAAGCTGGTGGGCGAAGAACTGGAAATCCAGTTCCATGACGGTGGCAGCCTCGTGCCTGCGGGCGAGGTGTTCGACGCGGTGAGCTCGGGCACCATCGAGGCCAGCGGCGACTGGCCGGGCTACTGGGCGGGCCGCGACGCGGCCTTCAACCCGATCGCCACGCATGCCAGCCTGTTCAACGCCATCGATTACGTGAACTGGATCCAGCAATGGGACGGCTTTGACCACTACCAGGAGATCTATGGCCGTTTCGGCATGGTCTACCTGCCCTATGGCGTGACCAACAACGAATCGGGCTTCCGCACCAATGAGCCGATCCGCACGGTCGAGGATCTCGAGGGGCTGCGCCTGCGCATCGCCGGGCTGGAGCAGGGGCGCCTGCTGGAGCGTCTCGGCGGCAGCCAGGTCACCATGGCTGGCGGCGAGCTGTATCAGGCCGCCGAGCGCGGCGTGATCGACGGGTTCGAATTCTCGACCCCCGACGTGGACTGGGCCGCGGGCTTCCACGAGGTCACCAACTACTGGGCAACGCCCGGCTGGCATCAGTCCTCGGCGCTGTTCGGGGTGATGATCAACGAAAACGCCTGGAACCAGCTCTCAATAGAGGCGCAGGAGAAGCTGCGCATCGCAGCCGACGCCACCATGCTGTGGTCGCTGTCGAACACCGAGCGCGCAGCCAACGAAGCCTACGGGCTGTTCCAGGAGGCCGGCGTCGAGATCACGCGCATGGATGACGAGACGCTGGAGATGATCCAGCAGCTCGCCAACGAGGTGATCGAGGAGGTCGCCTGCGAGAACCCGACCTCGGCGCGCGTCTATGTCAGCCAGATCGAGTATCTGGAGGAATACAGCGCCTGGCGTGATGCCTCGGCCCCGTTCAACCTCGGGCGCACGCCTGATGGCCCTGATCTCGAGGCAATTCGCGCCTGCGCCGAGTAAGGCGGACGCGATCGGCGGAAATCGGCCCGCCCGGCCTGTCGGGCGGGCCTTTTCATGGCTGCTCAATTGCCTGGGGCAAGCCGTTGATATTGACTCGGAAATTCAATTGGCGGATGCTTCGCCCAAAATCGCGGGAGGGGACGATGGCCGAGAAGACGCTGACGCGGATGGATCTGAGCGAGGCGGTGTTCCGAGAGGTCGGGCTTTCGCGCAACGAATCCGCGCAATTGGTGGAAAGCGTGCTTCAGCACATTTCCGACGCCCTGGTGCGGGGTGAGACGGTGAAAATCTCCTCCTTCGGCACCTTCAGCGTGCGCGACAAGGGGCCGCGTGTGGGGCGCAACCCCAAGACGGGCGAGGAAGTTCCCATCCACCCGCGCCGTGTCCTGAGCTTTCGCCCCTCGCATCTGATGAAGGAACGCGTGGCGCGCGGCAACAAGGGCTGAGGCGAGTGTCATGAGCAAGGCGCCCGACGCCTTCCGCACGATCAGCGAGGTTTCCGAGATTCTGGAGACGCCGCCACATGTGCTGCGCTTCTGGGAAACCAAGTTCACCCAGCTCAAGCCGGTCAAGCGCGCGGGGGGGCGGCGGTACTACCGGCCCTCCGACCTCGAGCTTCTGGGAGGCATCAAGCGGCTCCTGCACGATGACGGCATGACCATCCGGGGCGTGCAGAAGATGCTGCGCGAAAAGGGCGTGAAACATGTCGCGGCACTCTCCCCGCCGCTGGTGATCGATCTTGAGGCCGAAGCATCGGAGGCACCGCCCGCTGCACCCATCGTGGCACATCCGGCGCGGGACGCGGATGCCCCCGATGCGCCCCCGATGAACGAGCCGCGCGAGGCAGCGGATGACCGGTCAGAGGTGGAGTCGCCCCCTATGCCCGAGCGGGAAACGAAGAAGGCGGCAGAGCCGGCACCGCCCGAGGATTCGCAGGCACCGCCCCTGCCATTCGACTCCGAGCCGGACCGCCCGGCCGCCGCCTCCGAAGGTACCGCGCCCGGTGCGACTCCGGAAGTGGAGGCCGACACCGAGGCGCTCGCAGCACGCATCCGCGAGCTCAGCAAGAGCGAAAGTGCCGCAGCCGCCCCGGCGGAACAGGACGCCCCGCCCCCGGCGGGCAGGAGCAAGGCGTCCCGGGACCCCGCGCCGCGAAAGCAGGAGCGAAAAGCCGCGCACGCGGCCGAGCCCCCACGCCCCGAAGCTGTGTACCCGCCCGAGGCCGACACCGCCGCTGAGCGCGTCGCGGCGCCGCCACCTTCCGAGGGCGATGACGACGCGCGCCCCGGCATCGCCACCCTGTTGCGCCGTCTCGACGGCCCGCTGCCCGCGCGTGTGCAGGCGCTGCGCCCTCTCGCCGCGCGCATGGAGGCGCTCAACGCCCGGCTCGCCGAGGCCGATGACGCCGCCACCGGGTGAGCCCCTCGGGATGCGAATTCGCCCTTGCTCCTGCCGACAGATCGGTTATCACTCGCCCGCGTCGGGCCGTGGCGCAGTCTGGTTAGCGCGTCCGTCTGGGGGACGGAAGGTCGTGAGTTCGAATCTCGCCGGCCCGACCATCAGGAAAACTCCGCCTCTGCCCTCCCCGCCCCTGATGCTGACGGGAGGCACCATGCCATCGAATGAGTCGACACGCGCATGAGCGGCGCGGGCGTCCTCCCCGCGCAACAGGTGCGCGCACTGATCAAAGGCGGGGCCATCACCGCCGATACCCCGATCCTCACCGAGCAGGTACAGCCCGCAAGCCTCGATCTGCGGCTGGGCGATATCGCCTACCGCGTGCGGGCCTCCTTTCTCTCCGGCGAGGGCCGACGGGTCGAGGACCGCCTCGCCGAGTTCGAAATGCACCGCATGTCGCTCCATGAGGGCGCGGTGCTGGAAAAGGGCTGCGTCTATGTCGTGCCGCTGCGCGAGGGGCTGGCGCTGCCCGGCGATGTTCAGGCCGTCGCCAACGCCAAGAGCTCGACCGGGCGGCTCGATCTGCTCACCCGGGTGATCACCGATGGCGGCACCGAATTCGACCGGGTCGCCGCCGGATATTCTGGCCGCCTTTATGCCGAGATCTGCCCGCGCTCATTCTCGGTGCTGGTGCGCCCGGGCATGCGGCTCAACCAGATCCGGTTCCGCCGCGGGCAGGCGGTGCTCGACGATGACGCGCTCAGGGCGCTGCATGCGCGCGAGCGGCTGGTCCCCGGCGCGGCGGTGATCTCCGACGGGCTCGGCTTCTCGGTCGATCTGGCGCCCGATGGCGCGGGGCTGGTCGGCTACCGCGCCAAACCCCATGCCGGGGTGATCGACCTCGAGCGTATCGGCCATTATGACCCGGCCGATTTCTGGGAGCGGATCTGCACCTCCGAGCGGCGCATCATCCTCGATCCGGGCGCCTTCTACATCCTCGTGAGCCGCGAGTCGGTCCATATCCCGCCCGATTACGCCGCCGAAATGGCGCCGTACCTGGCCATGGTGGGCGAATTCCGGGTGCATTACGCGGGCTTCTTCGACCCCGGATTCGGCCATGCGGGCGCAGGCGGCACGGGCGCGCGCGGCGTCCTCGAGGTGCGCTGCCACGAGGCGCCCTTCGTGCTCGAACACGGGCAGGTGGTGGGTCGGCTGGTCTATGAGCGCATGGCCGAGCGCCCGGACGCCCTCTACGGGGCCGATCTGGGGTCGAATTACCAGGGCCAGGGGCTCAAGCTGTCAAAGCATTTCCGCGCTGCCTAGCGTTTGGAGCATGCATCCGAATCCATACCGGGCGACGGGGGGGCGCCCGACCGAGCTGGGCGCGGAACGCGCCCGCCTGGGGGGCGGGCCGGCGCGTCCCCGTCGCTGGCGCGACGGGGTCCGTCAATCGTATCGAGCGCAACACGCTCCAAGGCGAGCCGTGAAAGGTTCACGGTATCTGTTGCAAATCGCAGGCAGCGATGCCCGCCTCAGCCCTGATCGCCCCCACGGCTTCCGCCGCGTCCCTGCCGTGGCGGCGCGGCGCGGCGTCCACCGCCGCCCATTCCGCGGCGCATCACGCCGCGCATGCCGCGGCGCATGAACATGCGCATTATCATCCTGATGATCATGTTGGCGTTCATCGTATTCCCTCCGTTTCCCCCTCAACCTAGGTGGAAGGTGGCCACATGAACACCCCAAGCCTGGCTTGAAGCCCGACATGGCGGGGGACAGCTTAATCGTCGAAAAGCTCGTTCTGCCCGCGCGGGGGCTGCGCATCGGGGTCGTCATCCTCCCCGGAGGTATCGCCCAGGGCCGGCCCGTCGCCGGGTGGCGGGCGGTTGTCGAGCAGCCCCGCCGCGCGCAGCTCGGCCAGTCCGGGAAGGTCGCGCGCGCTCTCCAGTCCGAAATGGTCGAGAAACTCGCGCGTGACCAGATAGGTCACCGGCCGCCCCGGCGTCATGCGCCGCCGCCCGAAACGGATCCATTCAAGCTCGATGAGCTGGTCGATGGTGCCCCGGCTCACCGCCACGCCGCGAATTTCCTCGATCTCGGCACGGGTGACCGGCTGGTGATAGGCGATGATCGCCAGCGTCTCGATTGCCGCGCGCGAGAGCTTGCGCGTCTCAACCCGCTCCTGACTCATCAGGAATCCCAGATCCGGCGCGGTGCGCAGCGCCCAGGCATCGCCCACGCGCAGCAGCTGCACACCGCGCCCCTGATAACGCTTTTGCAGATGCACCAGCGCCTCGGCGGGATCGCAACCATGCGGCATCCGGGCGGCGAGCTCGGCCACGGTGACGGGCTCGGCGCTGGCAAACAGGATCGCCTCGACCATACGTTCCTGCTCGCCGATGGGCGGCGCGGCAAAGAGCGGGCGCTCCGCCGCGGCCTCATCCTGAGCGGGGTCGTGTTGTTCCTCGGGCATGTCGCTCATGGCGCGGGTTTCCGGCGCAGTTCGATCTCGGCGAATGTCTCGGGCTGGCGCAGTTCGAGCCTGCCCTCGCGCGCCAGCTCCAGGCTCGCGGCAAAGGTGGCCGCGGTGGCCGAGCGCCGCCGCCCCGGCTGCGCGCGCCACTCCAGCGGCAGGAAATCGCTCAGCCGCGCCCAGCCGGGAATATCGCCCAGCATCCGGCGCAGTCGCTCCAACGCCTCATCGAGCGAATAGACATCGTTGCGATCGAATGCCCAGGGCCGGAACTCGTCGCGGGTGCGCAGCCGGGCATAGGCCTGCAACAGATCGAGCAGGGTCGCGTCATAGCGGTAGCGCCGCGTGAGGGTGACATCCTCGGGCACCCCGCGGGCGAAGAAATCGCGCCCCTTGCGGTCGCGCGCCATGAGCCGCGCGGCGGCCTCGCGCATCGCCTGCAGACGCTCAAGCTGAAAGGCCAGATGCGCGGCCATCTCCTCGCCCGAGGGGCCGTCCTCCGTCGGCTCCGCAGGCAGCATCAGGCGCGACTTGAGATAGGCCAGCCAGGCCGCCATCACCAGATAATCGGCCGCCAGTTCGATGCGCAGCGCCTTGGCCTTCTCGACGAAGGCGAGATACTGCTCGGCCAGTTCCAGAACCGAGACGCGGCGCAGATCGACCTTCTGTGTGCGCGAGAGCGACAGCAACAGGTCGAGCGGGCCTTCGAACCCTTCGACATCGACGATCAGCGCCTCGGCGGCCAGCCGCTCGGAGACGGGCAGTCGCTCGGGCGCCGCGCCGTCCCAGCCGTCATGCTCGCCCGCCTCGCTCATGCCTTCGTCCCGTCCAGAAGCTCCGCAAGCTCGGCCTCCAGCGCCGCGATGTCAACCGGCTCGGGCGGGCGCCGCCAGGCCAGCGCCTCGCCCGCACGCCGCGCGGCCGCCCCGTCGAGCGCCCCGGCCGCATCGGCCACCGCTTCCATCTCGTCCGGGTCGCCATTGCAGTGCAGGACCAGATCGCAGCCGGCATCGAGTGCTGCGCGGCTGCGCAACTCGACCGGACCCGACAGCGCCCCCATGCCGATATCGTCGCTCATCAGCAGCCCCTCGAAGCCGATCTCCTCGCGCACCAGTTCGATCATGCGCGGCGAGCGCGTGGCCACCCGCGCACCATCGAAGGCGGCATAAACGACATGCGCGGTCATCGCCATGGGCAGGTCGCGCAACGCACGGAAGGCGGCGAAGTCGCGCGCGCGCAACTCCCCGGCCCTGGCGGCCGTGAAGGGCACGTCGCGATGGCTGTCGACCACCGCGCGCCCATGGCCGGGGATGTGCTTGAGCACCGGCAGGACGCCGCCCGCCTGCAGCCCCTCGGCCACGGCACGGGCGATGACGGCGACGGTATCGGGGTCGAACCCGTAACAGCGGTTCTTGAGAAAGGGGTGGGTCGTGCCCTCGGCGACATCGGCGAGCGGCGCGCAGCAGACATCGATTCCCAGATCATGCAACTCCGCCGCGATGATCCGGTAGCGCAGCCACATGGAGCGCGCCGCCCCGTCCGGGCCCACGGCCGCGACCTGGTCGAGCGGCGCCATCCATTCGCGCCAGTGCGGCGCGCCGAGCCGGGCCACGCG
>PWLT01000234.1 GCA_003558415.1 Hyphomicrobiales bacterium | reverse complement strand
TAGCTGATCACCTCGTAGCCATTCGTCAGCCGCACCTTGGCGACCTTGCGCATGGCCGAGTTCGGCTTCTTCGGCGTCGTCGTGTAGACGCGCGTGCACACGCCGCGTTTCTGCGGGCACTGCTCCATGTGCATCGACTTGGAGCGTTTGACTTTCGGCTGCCGCGGCTTGCGGATCAGCTGTTGGATCGTCGGCATTCCGGTTCCCCGTGTTGCAACCCGTTCATCGTTTCCGCGCATGCGGCGCGGGCCATCTTCTCGCGCGACTGAAAAAACGCGCGCACCGCATACGCTCCCGATCTTGCGGGAACGACGCGGTGGGATTCCAGAGGATCGGGGCGGCACCGCCCGGATCGTGACCACTCAATTCTCTAGCCCCGGTGGCGGTCCATGCGGCTCGCGACGCCCGAGTGCGGGCCGTATATGCGGAGTCCGGTGGGGTGTCAACAGCCGCGCGTGCAGTGCCTTGCCGCTATGCGGGAGAATACATCGAACCGGGTATCCCGGTCATGGGCACAAGCGCCTCGGGAAATGGGGTGAGTGGGATGCAAGACCCCCGCCGGCAAGGGCGGGGGTCTGCTGTGCGATGGCGCGCGGCCGGACGTGCGCACAGTGCGCCGTCACTCGCGGCTTTCGGGCGTCTCCACCAGGCCGAAAGCCTCCTCGGCATCCGTCGGTTCGGCCACCTCCTCCGGCGCCGCGAGCGCGGCGGCGGCCTCGGCCTCGGCGCGGCGCGCCTCGATAACGGTCTGGTCGCGCTCGGCGGCGATTCGCTTGACGCGGGTGAAGGCGCCCCCCGTCCCCGCCGGGATCAACCGTCCCACGATGACGTTCTCCTTGAGCCCGACGAGCTTGTCGCGCTTGCCCTGGACGCTGGCTTCGGTGAGCACCCGTGTCGTCTCCTGGAAGGATGCCGCGGAGATGAAGCTGCGCGTCTGCAGGCTGGCCTTGGTGATGCCCAGCAGGATCGGCTCGGCCTGCGCGGGCCTGCGGCCATCGGCGATCGCCTTGTCGTTGACCTCTTCGAGCTCGGCCTTGTCGACATGCTCGCCCTTGAGAAGCGTGGTCTCGCCGGAGTTGAGCACCTCGAATTTCTGGAGCATCTGGCGGACGATCACCTCGATGTGCTTGTCGTTGATCTTCACGCCCTGCAGGCGATAGACGTCCTGCACCTCGTCGATCAGGTAGTTGGCCAGCGCCTCGATGCCCATGATCCGCAGGATGTCATGCGGGGCGGGGTTGCCATCCATGATGTAGTCGCCGCGCTGGACGAAATCGCCCTCCTGCACGGGGATGTGCTTGCCCTTGGGCACCATGTACTCGACCGGCTCCAGGTTCTCGTCGGTCGGCTCGATGGAGATGCGGCGCTTGTTCTTGTAGTCCTTGCCGTAGCGCACATAGCCGTCGATCTCGGCGATGATGGCGTGATCCTTGGGCCGGCGCGCCTCGAACAGCTCCGCCACCCGCGGCAGACCGCCGGTGATGTCGCGGGTCTTGGCGCCCTCGCGCGGGATGCGCGCCACCACGTCGCCGGGGCGGATCTCCTCGCCGTCCTCGGTCGACAGGATTGCATCGACCGACATCGGATAGGTGACCGGATTGCCGGCATCGTTGCGCACCGGCTCGCCGGTCTCGGGATCCATGATGATGATCTCGGGCTTGAGCGAGCTGCCCTTGGGCACCGCGCGCCAGTCGGTCACGATCTTCTGGGTCATGCCGGTGGCATCGTCGGTCTCCTCGCGTACCGACAGCCCCGTCACCAGATCGACGAGGCGCGCGACGCCGCCCTTCTCGGCGATGATCGGCAGGGTGTAGGGATCCCATTCGAACAGCTTGTCGCCGCGCTCGATCTTCTGGCCTTCCTGGACGTGAATCTTGGTGCCGTAAGTGACCTTGTGGCTCGCGCGTTCAATCCCCTGATCGTCGAGGATCGCGATCTGCATGTTGCGCCCCATGACGATCTGCTCTCCGGCCGCGTTCTCCAGCAGGTTGGCGTCGCGGAACTCGATCTGGCCGGCCATGTTGGCTTCTAGGAAGGACTGCTGACCGCCCTGCGCGATGCCGCCGATATGGAAGGTGCGCATGGTCAGCTGCGTACCCGGCTCGCCGATCGACTGTGCGGCGATGATCCCCACGGCCTCCCCGACATTGACCAGCGTGCCCCGGGCGAGATCGCGGCCATAGCACATGGCGCAGACCCCCTCTTCGGCCTCGCAGGTCAGCGGCGAGCGGATCTTGACCGTGGCGACGCCCTCGGCCTCGATCAGTTCGGCCTTGCGCTCGTCGATCATCTCGTTGCGCGAGGCGATCACCTCGTCGGTGCCGGGGCGCATCACGTCCTCGGCAACGACACGCCCGAGCAGCCGCTCGGCGAGCGAGGCGACCACCTCGCCGTCATTCACCGCCGCCTCGGCGGTGATGGAGCGTTCCGTGCCGCAATCATGTCCGCGCACGATGCAGTCCTGCGCCACATCGACCAGACGCCGGGTCAGGTAGCCCGAGTTCGCGGTCTTGAGCGCGGTATCGGCCAGACCCTTGCGCGCCCCGTGGGTGGAGTTGAAGTACTCCAGCACGGTCAGGCCTTCCTTGAAGTTCGAGATGATCGGGGTCTCGATGATCTCGCCCGAGGGCTTGGCCATCAGCCCGCGCATCCCGCCCAGCTGCTTCATCTGCGCGGGCGAGCCGCGCGCGCCCGAGTGCGACATCATGTAGACGCTGTTGGGCTCCATCTCGGCGCCGTTCTCGTCATGGCGAACCGCCGAGATGTCGGCCATCATCGAGTTGGCAACTGCATCCGAGCATTTCGACCAGGCATCGACCACCTTGTTGTACTTCTCGCCCTGGGTGATCAGCCCGTCCATGTATTGCTGCTCGAACTCCTTCACCTGGTCGCGGGTCTCGCCGACGATGGTCCATTTGTCCTCGGGGATGATCATGTCGTCCTTGCCGAAGGAAATCCCGGCACGGAACGCCTCGCGGAAGCCCGTAGTCATGATCTGATCGCAGAAGATCACCGACTCCTTCTGCCCGCAATGGCGGTAGACGGTGTCGATGACGTGCTGAACGTCCTTCTTGCGCAACAGCCGGTTGACCAGATCGAAGGGCGCCTTGGCGTTGAGCGGCAACAGCGCGCCAAGACGCACGCGCCCCGGCGTCGTCTCGTAGCGGCGCATCACCTCGTTGCCGTCCTCGTCGATCTGCCTCAGCCGCGCGACGATCTTGGTGTGCAGATGGACATCGCCGGCGGCCAGCGCATGTTCCACCTCCTCGACATCGGCAAACGCCATGCCTTCGCCAGGCATCCCCTCGCGCATCATCGAGGTGTAGTAGAGCCCCAGCACCATGTCCTGGCTGGGCACGATGATGGGCGCGCCATTGGCGGGGCTGAGCACGTTGTTGGTGCTCATCATCAGCACCCGCGCCTCGAGCTGCGCCTCGAGCGAGAGCGGCACATGCACCGCCATCTGGTCGCCGTCGAAATCGGCGTTGAATGCCGAGCAGACCAGCGGATGAAGCTGGATCGCCTTGCCTTCGATGAGGATCGGCTCAAACGCCTGGATGCCCAGCCGGTGCAGCGTCGGCGCACGGTTGAGCAGCACCGGATGCTCGCGGATTACCTCGTCGAGGATGTCCCAGACCTCGGGGCGCTCCTTCTCGACCAGCTTCTTGGCCTGCTTGACCGTCGATGACAGCCCCTTGGCCTCGAGCCGCGAATAGATGAAGGGTTTGAACAGCTCCAGCGCCATCTTCTTGGGCAGGCCGCACTGGTGCAGTTTCAGCTCCGGCCCCGTCACGATGACCGAGCGGCCCGAGAAATCCACCCGCTTGCCGAGCAGGTTCTGGCGGAACCGGCCCTGTTTGCCCTTGAGCATGTCCGAGAGCGACTTGAGCGGGCGCTTGTTGGTGCCGGTGATGACCCGGCCGCGGCGGCCGTTGTCAAACAGCGCATCGACCGATTCCTGAAGCATGCGCTTCTCGTTACGCACGATGATGTCGGGTGCGCGCAGCTCGATGAGCCGCTTGAGGCGGTTGTTGCGGTTGATCACCCGGCGATAGAGATCGTTGAGATCCGACGTGGCGAAGCGGCCGCCATCAAGCGGCACCAGGGGGCGCAGCTCGGGCGGGATCACCGGCAGGACCGTCATGACCATCCATTCCGGGCGGTTGCCGGATTCGAGGAAGTTCTCCACGACCTTGAGTCGCTTGATGATCTTCTTGGGCTTGAGTTCGCCGGTGGCTTCCTTGAGTTCCTCGCGCAGTTGCTCGGCGGTGGCCTCGAGCTCGATCTGGCTGAGCATCTCGCGGATCGCCTCGGCACCGATATTGGCGGTAAACGCGTCGGCGCCATACTGGTCCTGCGCGTCGAGATATTCCTCTTCGCCGAGCAACTGGCCATAGGTCAGGTCGGTCAGGCCGGGCTCGACCACGACGTAATTCTCGAAATAGAGCACCCGCTCCAGATCGCGCAGGGTCATGTCGAGCATCAAGCCGATGCGCGAGGGCAGAGACTTGAGAAACCAGATATGCGCGACCGGCGCGGCCAGTTCGATATGGCCCATGCGCTCGCGCCGGACCTTCTGCAGCGTGACCTCGACGCCGCATTTCTCACACACGACGCCGCGATACTTCATGCGCTTGTACTTGCCGCACAGGCACTCATAGTCCTTGATCGGGCCGAAGATGCGCGCGCAGAACAGCCCGTCGCGCTCGGGCTTGAAGGTGCGGTAGTTGATGGTTTCGGGTTTCTTGATCTCGCCGAAGGACCACGACAGGATCCGCTCGGGGGATGCGAGCGAGATCTTGATCTCGTCAAAGGTCTTGGCGGGGACCGTGGGATTGAAGGGGTTGCTGGTGAGTTCCTGGTTCATGTCGACACCTGTCTGTGGGGGCTGAGGAGGCAAGGCGGATGGGCGCATGCGCCCATCCCGGCGACCGGCGTGCGGGAGCGCCGCGCCGTTACTCCTCCTCCTCTGCGTCCAGCAATTCCATGTTGAGGCCGAGGCCCCGCACTTCCTTGACGAGCACGTTGAAGCTTTCCGGCACGCCGGCCTCGAAATTGTCCTCGCCCTTGACGATGGACTCGTAGACCTTGGTGCGCCCGGCCACGTCGTCGGACTTGACCGTGAGCATCTCCTGAAGCGTGTAGGCCGCGCCATAGGCTTCGAGCGCCCAGACCTCCATCTCGCCCAGTCGCTGGCCGCCGAACTGCGCCTTGCCGCCCAGCGGCTGCTGGGTGACCAGACTGTAGGGGCCGGTCGAGCGTGCGTGCAGCTTGTCGTCGACGAGGTGGTGCAGCTTGAGCATGTACTTGATGCCCACCGTCACCGGCCGGGCAAAGGCTTCGCCCGTGCGGCCGTCGAAGACGATCGACTGCCCGGATTCGTCGAAGCCCGCGCGCTTGAGCGCGTCGTTCACATCCGGCTCCTTGGCCCCGTCGAAGACCGGCGTGGCGATCGGCACGCCGCCCGTCACGCTCGAGGCGGATTCGATCAGCCTTGCCTCGTCCATCCCGGCGAATGCGTCCTCGAACACCTCGTCGCCATAGGCAAGGCGAACCGCATCGCGCACCGGGGTCATGTCGCCCGAGCGCCGGTACTCCTGCAATGCCTCGTCGATCTTGACGCCCAGACCGCGCGCGGCCCAGCCCATATGGGTCTCAAGGATCTGGCCGACATTCATGCGCGAGGGCACCCCGAGCGGGTTGAGCACCATGTCCACAGGCGTCCCGTCCTCAAGGAAGGGCATGTCCTCGACCGGCACCACCTTGGAGATGACACCCTTGTTGCCGTGGCGCCCGGCCATCTTGTCGCCGGCCTGGAGCTTGCGCTTGACCGCCACGAAGACCTTGACCATCTTCATCACGCCCGGAGGCAGATCGTCGCCGCGGCGCACCTTCTCGACCTTGTCCTCGAAACGGTGCTCGAGCGCGCGCTTCTGCGCCTCGAACTGCGCGTTGAGCGCTTCGACGGCCTGCGCATCCGCCTCGTCGCCCAGCGCGAGCTGCCACCACTGACCACGCGACAGCGTCTCCAGCAGCTCGTCGGTGATCTCGGTGTTGGGCTTCACGCCCTTGGGGCCCTTCACCGCGGTCTTGCCCTGGATCAGTTGACGCAGACGCGCATAGATGTTGCGCTCGAGGATCTCGAGCTCGTCGTCGCGGTCGCGGCTCAGGCTCTCGACCTCCTCGCGCTCGATCTGCAGCGCGCGCTCGTCCTTCTCCACGCCGTGGCGGTTGAACACGCGCACCTCGACGATGGTGCCATAGGCCCCCGGCGGCAGCCGCAGCGAGGTGTCGCGCACGTCCGAAGCCTTCTCGCCGAAAATGGCGCGCAGGAGCTTCTCCTCCGGGGTCATGGGGCTCTCGCCCTTGGGCGTGATCTTGCCCACCAGGATGTCGCCCGGCTGCACCTCGGCGCCGATATAGACGATGCCCGCCTCGTCGAGGTTGCGCAGCGCCTCCTCGCCGACATTGGGAATGTCGCGGGTAATCTCTTCCGGCCCCAGCTTGGTGTCGCGCGCCGCAACCTCGTATTCGTCGATATGGATCGAGGTGAAGACGTCATCGCGCAGGATGCGCTCGGAGATCAGGATCGAGTCCTCGAAGTTGTAGCCGTTCCAGGGCATGAAGCCCACGACGATGTTGCGCCCCAGCGCCAGCTCGCCCATGTCGGT
>PWLT01000389.1 GCA_003558415.1 Hyphomicrobiales bacterium | reverse complement strand
GGCGAAACGCCCCTTGTCGTGGAACGCCTCGGCGAAGCCGAATTCGTGGAGATAGGGCGCGAAGGCGCGCGCCATGCCGCCCACCAGCCAGATGCCTCCGAAGGGCAGGTGGATCAGCGCCAGATCGCCAGCCATCGCCCCGAACAGCCCTGCGAAGCCCCGCCCCGTATGCCGCGCGCGTGGCTCGCCCGCCGCGATGGCCTGCATGATCTCGCGCGAGCCGCGCGCCGGCCCGCCGCCCTCGCCCGCGCCCAGCCAGCGATCGAGCCGCTCCAGCCCGCCGCCCGAGAGCACATCCTCGACAGCGGCGAAGCCGTGGTCCGCGGCGAGGTGGCGGCTGAGCGCGAATTCCGCCTCGTCGCGCACCGGCAATCCGGCATGGCCGCATTCCGAGGCCAGGACCAACCGCCCGCAGGGCGCTTCATGCACCGCTGCTGCGTTGAATCCGGTGCCTACCCCGATCACGAGCTGCGCCGCGCCTGGCGCCGGTTTCGCGCCGGTGAGGAGGGGATGCATGCTGTCCGCCACGATTCGTCCCAGCGCATGACCCTGCGCCTGCAGATCGTTGAGCAGGGTCACCGGCCGCCCGCCGATTGCCGTCGAGAGGCGCGACTCGGTGAGTGTCCAGTCGAGATTGGTCATCTCGCCCGCCCCGTCGCGCACCGGCCCGGCCAGCGCGATGCAGGCCTGCGCGGGGGCGGGCGCGTCGGTTTCAGTGAGATATGTGTCCAGAATCGCCTCGAAATCCGTATGATCGGCGTTGCGGTAGCGACGCGTGCTGCCCGGGCACAACCGACCCTCACGGCACAGCGCCACCCGGCTGTTGGTGCCGCCGATATCGGCGACGATACAGGGGGCGCTGGGTTGGCTCATGCGGGTTGATCTCCCGGGGCGGGGGCAAGGCGAATGCGGCGTTCAGCGCGTGAGCGCGCCGCGCAATGCCTCATAGGACGCCTTGGGGCTGCGCTTCAAGCTGTCGAAATCCACATGCACCAGCCCGAAGCGTTTCTCATAGCCAAAGGCCCATTCATAATTGTCCAGCAGCGACCAGAGGTAATAGCCGGCGACCGGCACGCCCTCCTCGATGGCACGGCGCAGCTCGGCCAGGTGATCCTCGATGAAGGCAATGCGCGCCGCGTCGGGGATGCCCGGGCTGTCGGGATTGGCCATGCCGTTCTCGGTGACATGAAGCGGCAGGCCGCGCGTGTAGCCCTCATGCGCAAAGCGCAGGAAATGGCACAACCCTTGCGGATAGACCTCCCAGCCCATCTGTGTTTTGGGCAGCGGCCCCTCCAGCGTGCGCAGCCCCGGCCATGGACCATCGGCCGGGGCGATCAGCCTGCGGGTGTAGTAGTTCAACCCCAGCCAATCGACCGGGGCGCATATGGTTGCCATGTCCTCCTGCCAGCCGTCAGGCATATGCGCCCCGAGCCCGGCGAGCACGTCCTCGGGGTATTCGCCGCGAAACATCGCGCCCAGGAACCAGCGGTTATAGATGCCGTCATAGAGCTGCGCCGCTTCCGCCGCCTCGGCGCTCTCGTCGGCGGGCTGGGCATATTCGAAATTGCACACTGCGCCCAGATTGGTCACGCCCAGCGCGCGCATCGCCTCGATGGCCCGGCCATGTGCCAGACCCACATGATGCATCGCCCTTGCGGTGGCGCGGATGTCGCGCAGCCCCGGCGCGTGATGGCCGTCGAAATGTGACAGCCAGGCCACGCACCATGGCTCGTTGATCGGGGCGGCCGACCAAACGCGGTCGCCGATGCGCCGCATCAGCGTTTCGGTGAAATCGGCGAACCACCCGGCGATGTCGCGGTTGCGCCAGCCGCCCAGATCGGCCATCGCACAAGGCAATTCCCAATGATAGAGCGTGGCCGCGGGCTTGAGCCCGCGTGCGCAGATCCCGTCCACCAGCCGGTCGTAGAAATCGAGCCCCTCGGTGTTGGGCGTGCCGCGCCCTTCGGGGAGCACCCGCGCCCAGGAGGTGGAGAAGCGGTAGACATCGAAATTCGCATCCGCGACCAGATCGAGATCTTCGGCCCAGCGGTGGTAATGGTCGCAGGCGCGCGCGCCGTTCTCGGCGCGCACCACATTGCCCGGCGTGGCGGCGAAGCTGTCCCAATGCGTGGGGCCAGCGCCCCCGAATCCGTGGCCCTCGATCTGGTAGGCGGAGGTGGCGGCGCCGAAAACGAAGCCGGGCGGGAAATCGTTGCGGGAAAACCTCATGCAGGCCCCTTTCGCGGGGCCGGCCCGGTCGACTCGCCGACCATGAGCTCGGCCTCCCACAGGATGCTGCGCGGCGCGCAGGCGGGCGCGGCGATGATCTCGAGCAACATCTGTGCGGCCTCACGCCCGGCTTCGCGCACCGAGGAGCGCGTCGCGGTGAAGATCGGCACCTCCTCGCCATTGCGCAGATAGGAGAGTTCGTCGTCATGGGTGATGACCGAGACATCGCGCCCCATCACAAGATCGCCCTCCCACAGCGCCCGGCGCAGCCCGATGGCGGGGATCATCGAGGAGACCAGAAACGCCGTCGGCGGGTCGGGCAGGGCGAGCATCGCGCGCGCGGCGCTGTAGCCCTGACCTTCGGTCATTTCGCCCGCATGCATCAGTTTCGGGTCCGGCGCGATCCCGCGGGCTCTCAGCGCCTCGACATAGCCGCTGCGCCGGCGGATGGCGTAATCCATCCATTCCAGCCCGTTGACCAGCGCGATCCGTCGGTGGCCGAGATCGAGCAGGAAATCCGTGGCGCGGCGGAAGGACCGACGGTTGTTGATATCGAGCCAGGAATAGGGGGTGGAGGCCCCCGTTGCGCGCCCGTGCACGACGAAGGGCAGGCCGATCTCGGCCAGCAGCGGGATGCGCGGATCCTCCGCGCGCGGGGCGTGCACGATGATCCCGTCCACGGTTCCGCGCGCGTGAAGATCACGGTAGATGCGGGCCTCCTCGGCATCGCTGACGACCGAGAGCACCATGTCGTATCCGGCCTGCGCATAGGTCTCGCCCGCCCCGGCGATGAAATCGGCGAAGATCGGGTTGACCATCTCGTGGCGCGAGGAAAGCGGAATGACATGCCCGATCGCCATGGCCCGCCCCGTTGCGAGGCTCTTGGCGCGGGTGTTGGGCCGGTAATTGTGCCGGCGCGCGGCCTCGATCACCCGCAGCCGCGTCTCCTCGCGCACCTCCGGGTAGCCGTTGAGCGCCCGGCTCACAGTCGTGGGCGAGAGGCCCAGTGACGCGGCCAATTCCTTGAGATTCATTCCTGACTCGCCTCAAAACGCTTTGAAACATGCTCAGATTAGAGGGGCTTCGGGCACAGGTCAAAGCCAATTCCCGGACTGCCGGATGCTGCACCTGCGAAATGGTGAGCAAATTGAGACGCTTGTGCAATACGAGATTGACAGGCGCTAACAATTGCGCGACCGTCCCGCATCCAAAGCGGTTTGGAGAATGCGATTCCATTCCGCATGGGGTCCAACGCGCAGATGGGCGCGAAAATGGGAGGGAAATTCATGAAAGCCAAGCTATACGCAAGCGCGGCCGTGCTCGCCATGCTGGGTGGGGCGGCGCATGCGCAGGATCTGATCTTCACCCCCGGCGAGGCCGAGGGGTTCAACTGGGACAGCTTCGAGGCATTCGCCGCCGAGCATGACTACAGCGGCGAGACGCTGACCATCGGCGGGCCGTGGACCGGGGCCGATGGTGAGATGGTCCAGAACGTGCTGGCCTATTTCGCCGAGGCCACCGGCGCGGATGTGCAGTATTCGGGCTCCGACAGTTTCGAGCAGGACATCGTCATCGGCGCGCAGGCCGATTCCGCGCCCAATATCGCGGTCTTTCCCCAGCCCGGCCTCGCCGCCGACATGGCTGAGCGCGGGTTCCTCGCCCCGCTGGGCGAGGACACCGCCGACTGGGTGCGCGCCAACTATGCCGCGGGCGACTCCTGGGTCGAGCTGGGCACCTACGCCAACCCCGATGGCGATGAGGAGCTCTTCGGCTTCTTCTACAAGATCGATGTGAAATCGCTGGTCTGGTACAGCCCCGAGCAGTTCGACGAGATGGGCTATGAGATCCCCGATACGATGGAGCAGCTCAAGGCGCTCACCCAGCAGATCGTCGATGACGGCGGCACGCCCTGGTGCATCGGCATCGGTTCGGAGGCCGCGACCGGCTGGCCCGCGACCGACTGGGTCGAGGATTTGATGCTGCGCCTGCACGAGCCCGAGGTCTATGACGACTGGGTCACCAACGACATGCCCTTCGACGACCCCCGCGTGGTGGAGGCAATCGAGGAATACGGCTGGTTCGTGCGCAACGACGAATTCGTCGCCGGTGGTGCGCAGGCTGCGGCCACGACCGATTTCCGCGACAGCCCCTCGGGCCTCTTCACCTTCCCGCCCGAGTGCTACATGCACAAGCAGGCGTCCTTTATCCCGACATTCTTCCCTGACGGGTCCGAATACGGCTGGGACTATGATTTCTTCTATTTCCCCGCCTATGAGGAGAAGGATCTCGGCGCGCCGGTGATGGGCGCGGGCACGCTGTTCGCGATCACCGACGATTCGGAGGCCGCGCGCGGGCTGATCGAGTTCCTCAAGACCCCGGTCGCGCATGAGGTCTGGATGGGGCAGTCGGGCTTCCTGACGCCGCATCAGGGTGTCAATCTCGACACCTTCGCCGATGACTCGCTGCGCAGCATGAACCAGATCCTGCTCGAGGCCACGACCTTCCGCTTCGACGCCTCGGACCTGATGCCCGGCGAGATCGGCGCGGGTGCGTTCTGGACCGGCATGGTCGACTACACCACCGGCGCGGATGCCGCCGAGGTGGCACGCATGATCCAGGACCGCTGGGACTCCATGCGCTGAACCGGCATTGCCCCGAGCCCCCGCGCAGGAGAGCGCGCGGGGGCTGAACGTCAGCAGGGAGGAGGACCGCGATGCCACCGGTCTTGCAGGGGGTTGTCACCATCCTCGTCGGCGTCGGCGGATGCGTGGGCTATTTCTTCGTGTCCAACTGGCTGCTCGACAAGGTGATCTTTCCGCCGCGCGGCCCCAATCCGGGCCGCAACATCAACCGCGCCAACATGGTGCGCCCGTGGCTCTTCCTGTTCCCGGCGATCTTCGCGTTGGGGCTTTACCTGGCCTATCCGGTGGTCGGCTCCTTCATCCGCTCGCTCTACAACCGGGCGGGGACCGAGTTCATCTGGTTCGGCAACTATATCGACCTTTTCAATGAACCGGGCTTCCGCACCGCGGTCTTCAACAACTTCCTGTGGCTGCTGGTGGTGCCGGCGGGGGCAACCTTCTTCGGGCTTCTTGCCGCGCAGCTCACCGACCGGCTGAGCTGGGGCAACATCGCCAAGTCGCTGATCTTCATGCCCATGGCGATCAGCTTCGTCGGTGCCTCGCTGATCTGGAAATTCGTCTATGCCAACAATTTCGACATCGGGGCGATCAATGCGCTGCGCGCTCTGCTGGGGGCCGAGCGCGCCGTCGATGTGATCCAGATACGGTTCTGGAACAACTTCTTCCTGATGTTCATCCTGATCTGGATCCAGACCGGGTTTGCGATGGTGATCCTCTCGGCGGCGCTGCGCGGCATTCCCGAGGAAACCATCGAGGCCGCCATCATCGACGGCGCCAACCCGTTCCAGGTGTTCTTCAAGATCAAGGTGCCGCAGATCATGGGCACCATCGTCGTGGTCTGGACCACGATCACGATTCTGGTGCTCAAGGTCTTCGACATCGTCTACACGATGACGGGTGGCAATTTCGGCACGCATATCCTGCCCAGCTACATGATGAGCTACCTGTTCCGCGATGACGGGCGCGCCACGGCGGTGGCCTTCGTCATCATGATCATCGTGCTGCCGGTGATGATCTGGAACATCGTTCAGGCCCGCAAGGAACTGCGCTGAGGGGGAGGGCGCGAGGATGGACAATATCGCAGGGCGGAAATCGGCTCTCTCCTGGGCGGTCAACATTGCGGTCTTCGCGATGGTGGTGTTGTGGCTCATTCCCACGATCGGGCTGTTCGTCTCGTCCTTCCGCGACCGCGACCAGATCTCGGAGACCGGCTGGTGGAAGGCGCCCTTCCCGGTCGAGCTGACCTTCCGCATCCGAGTGGCTGCCGATGGGGCCGAGTCGACCGCCGCAGGCTATGTCATCGAAGGCAATGTCTTCGAGGACCCTGCGCAGGCGCGCTGGTTCCCCGATGGCACGGGCCAGGTCACGGCCTTCGGCACGCGCGGGGCCGCGCCCACCGAGTTCGAACCGGGCGCGGAGGCCGAACTGCGCACAGGCGGCACGGTTACCGTGTTTGACGACGGGCGATTCCGACTGGTCGCCGATGCACCGCAGGAACGGCCCGTCACGCTCTATTTCGAGGCGCTCACGCCGCCGCAGTTCACCACGGCGAATTATTCGACGGTGATGACCGCCGACGGGATGGATCGTGCCTTCCTCAACACGCTTACGGTGACGATCCCGGCCACAGTCATTCCCATCCTTATCGCCGCCTTCGCGGCCTATGCGCTGGCATGGATGGATTTTCCGGGCCGCGGGCTGCTCATCGCGGCGGTGGTGGGGCTTCTCGTGGTGCCGCTACAGCTTGCGCTGGTGCCACTGCTCAATCTGCACAACCAGATCGGCATCGGGCAGAGCTTTCTGGGGATATGGC
>PWLT01000402.1 GCA_003558415.1 Hyphomicrobiales bacterium | reverse complement strand
CTCATGATCGAAGCCTTCGGCGCCGCGCTGCGTGGCGAGCGGGAATTTGCCTGCCCGCTCGAATTCTCGCGCGGCAATCAGGCGATGATCGACGCGATCTTCGACGCCGGCGCGAAAGGGTGATCGCGAGCGGTTACCGGGGCGCGTGCAATCGGGTCACGATTCCGCTATGCTGCGCCGCAGCGCAGAAAGCGGCCTCGGCCGCGTGAGGGAGTCGCGATGAGTTCGGTGATCACGCTCGCCCAGCAGAAGGGCGGCTCGGGCAAGACCACGCTGGCGGTGAACCTGGCTGTCATGCTGGCGCGCGAGGGTCACGCCGTCGCCCTGCTCGACACCGACCCGCAGGGCAGCCTCGGGCGCTGGTTCATGACCCGGCGCGAGCGTCTCGGCGCGGGCGATCTCGAATTCTCCACTGCTTCGGCCTGGGGCGTGGCCTATGAATGCGAGAAGCTGCGCCGCGCGGCCGATTTCGTCATCATCGACACGCCGCCCAAGGTCGACGCCGATCTGCGGCCGGCACTGCGCGAGGCCGATCTGGTGGTCGTGCCGGTCGCGTCAAGCCATGTCGATCTGTGGGCCACCGAGGGCGTGCTCGATCTTGCCCGGCGGGAGGGGCGGCGGGCGCTGGTCGTGCTCAACCGTGCCCGCGCGGGCACGAGGCTGGGCGCCGAGGTTGCCGCGGCCGCGGCGCGCATGGATGCCGATCTGGCCGAGACGCCGCTCGCCAACCGCGTCGTCTATGCCGAGACGCTGGGCATCGGGCTGGGCGCGGTCGAGGCGCCGCGCAGCGCGGCGGCGGAGCGGGAGCTGCACGCGCTGGTCACGGAGATCCGCGCGCGGCTGTGAGCGTTTGCATGGAGAGGGCACCCGGCTTAAGGTACGTCGCGGTCGATAGGATTCACGGGCCCCGTCGCGACAGTGACGGGGACGCGCCCGACCGCCCCCCAGGCGGGCGCGTTCCGCGCCCACCTCGGTCGGGCACGCCCCCGCCGCCCGTTCGACCGGAATGAATTAGGATGACCGCAACGCCCTCTAGTCTGTGGGCGGCGCACAAGGGAGGCTGCGAATGGTCACGATCACGTCCCGAAGCGAAGGCCAGACCGTGCTCACCACATTCGAGGTGACACCGGGCACCTGCGAGGATCTGCTGGAAGAACTGCGCGCCGCCTTCCGCGATGTGATCCGCCACCAACCCGGCTTCATTGCAGCGGCCCTGCATGTCAACGATGCCCAGACCCGGATCGCCAATTACAGCCAATGGCGCCACCGCGACGATTTCAAGGCGATGCTGCGCAGCGAGGAGATGCGCGCGCGCAACCGGCGCTTCAACGAGATGTGCAAGAGCTTCGAGCCGGTCATGTACGAGGTCGCAGAGGTATTCGACCGGGACTCCGGCGACTGAGCGCATCGCAACCAGCACGAGGATGATCGACAATGCCCAAGGCCTATTGGGTCGCCCATGTGACCGTGACCGATCCCGAAACCTATGCCGAATACCGCGCCGCCAATGCAGAGGCGTTTGAGAAATATGGCGGGAAGTTTCTCGTGCGCGGCGGCCACCAGGAGGTGCGTGAGGGCGATCAGCGCCCGCGCACCGTGGTGATCGAGTTTCCCGACCGCGCCACCGCCGAGGCCTGCTATGACAGCCCCGAATACCAGCGCGCCAAGGCGCTGCGCGAAGTGGCCTCGCAGGGCGATCTGGTCATCGTGGACGGCTGGGACGGATGAACGCCCGCGCAGGCGCCGCTCACCGATGCGTCATCGCACATTGGCCCGGCCGCGCGCGCGGCCTATAGTCCGGTCATGTTCGAAAATCTCCTGCGCAAGCTCACCGCATCGGCCGAGCCCGAACCCCTCCCTAATCCGGACGCGCGCCGCGCGCTGGCAGCACTGATGGTGCGTGTGGCGCGCGCCGACAGGCATTACCATGCGCCCGAGGCCGCCGAGATCGACCGCCTGCTGGCCCATCATTACGAGCTGTCGCCCGAGCAGGCCGCCGAGTTGCGCGCCGAGGCCGAGGTGCTCGAATCGGAGGCCCCCGATACGGTGCGATTCACCCGCGCGCTCAAGGATGCGGTCGACTACGACGAACGCGCCTGGGTGCTGGAGGCGCTATGGTCGGTGGCGCTTTCGGACGGCAAGCGCGATCATGAGGAGGATGCCGTGCTGCGCCTCGCCGCGAGCCTGCTCGGCGTGACCGATCAGGACAGTGCCCGCGCCCGGCGCCGCGTGCAACGCCGCGACGATTGATGCGAACTGCGCCCGACAGGATTCACGGGCTCCAGTCTCGGCAGGTTTAGAGCGCGTTGCGTTTGATCGGTTTCACCCCGCCCGGGCCGCTCGCGGCCCGGGCATGCGCCCGCCCGCCCCCCCAGGCGGGCGCATCCGCGCCCACCTCGGGCGGCCGCATGCCCTCTGGTCGGAGCTGTATGAGTCCGATTCAACGCAACATGCTCTAATAGATGTAGCGAATCTGCTCGGACCAGAAGCGTTCCAGCCGCCGCAGGCTCCGGTTGACCTCGCCCAGGCCGGCGGCGCCGGCCATGCCGCGATCCTCCAGCGCCGCGGCATGGCGGTCGAACAACTCCCCCACCAGATCGCGGATGCGCTGGCCCTGCGCGGTCAGGCGCACGCGCACCGACCGGCGGTCGGCATCGCAGCGCTGATGATGCATGTAACCCGCATCCACCAGTTTCCTGAGATTGTAGGAGACGTTGGAACCCTGATAATAACCGCGCGATTTCAGCTCCCCCGCAGTCACCTCATTGTCGCCCACATTGAACAGAAGCAGCGCCTGCACCGCGTTGATATCGAGGATGTCGAGGCGTTCGAACTCATCCTTGATCACGTCGAGCAGCAGCCGGTGCAGCCGCTCGACCAGGGCCAGGCTTTCCAGATAATCGGCCTGCGGCAGGCGGACGGTCCGGTCCGCAACCCTTCCCTGAAGGCTCATCGCTGTTGTCTCCGCTGTTCGTTCATCCCCCCAGCGTGGAAAACAAAGGCGAACATTCAGTTAAGCGGAGCAACCGCGCCCCTCAGCCCCCACCGGACAGTCGCGCGCGCGCATGCGTTGCGATCACGTCGAGAAGCGGCGCAAGCGTTGCGGGCGCCTTCTCCTGCCCGCTCACCCAGCGATAGAGGTCCTGGTCGTTCTGTTCGAGCAGGCGCTCGAAATCATCCAGCGCCGCGGGCGCCAGCTCCGCGAGCCGCGCATCGGCGAAGGGGCCCAGGATCAGGTCCATCTCCTTGGTCCCCCGCCGCCATGCGCGCAGACGCAGCCGCCTCAGCCGCGCCTCGGCCGGTGTCGTCATATCGCTTCCTTGAGCAACCCGCGCAGGCGCTTTTCCATCCGTCCCAGTCGGTCGCTCATGCGCGTCATCTCGCTGCGAACCTGGCGCATCTCCCCGATCAGGCTTCGCGCATCGGCCTCGAGCGCGTTCTCCTCGTCGGGGGCCTCCAATCCGTCGCCCTCTCCCGTGAGCAGCCATTTGATCGAGACATTGAGCAGCCCGGCCACCATCTGCAGCTTGTTCGCGCGCGGCTCGGAGATGTCGTTCTCCCAGGCGGTGACGGTCTTGAGCTTGACGCCCAGACGCTTGGCGAGCTCGGCCTGTGTCATCTGCGCGGCCTCGCGCGCGCCGGCGAGGCGGTCACCGAAGGTCGCCGCATCCTCGCTGAACCAGCCGGGTTCGCTGTCGTCACTCATGGGCGGGGCCTCCTGATTGAACTTGAACACGTCGGAGGCGCATCCTAAGACATGGGGGGGCCAAGTTCAAACCGGAGGTTGCCATGCCGTTCCTGTCCGACACGCTCTCGCGCGTGAAGCCCTCGCCCACCATCGCGGTGACCAACAAGGCGCGCGAGCTCAAGGCGGCGGGCAAGGACGTGATCGGCCTTGGCGCGGGCGAGCCCGATTTCGACACCCCCGACAACATCAAGGAAGCCGCAAAGCGCGCCATCGACGCAGGCCACACCAAATACACCGCCGTCGACGGCATCCCCGAGCTGAAAGAGGCGATCTGCGCCAAGTTCAAGCGCGACAACGCGCTCGATTACGAGCCCGGGCAGGTCACCGTCGGAACCGGCGGCAAGCAGGTACTCTACAACGCGCTGATGGCCACGCTCAATCCCGGCGACGAGGTGATCATCCCCGCCCCTTACTGGGTCAGCTACCCCGACATGGTGCTGCTGGCGGGCGGCGAGCCGGTGGTGGTGGAGGCCGGGCTGGAGTCGGGTTTCAAGATGACGCCCGCGCAGCTTGACGCCGCGATCACACCCAGGACCAAGTGGCTGATCTTCAACTCGCCCTCGAACCCGACCGGCGCGGGATACACCTGGGACGAGCTCAAGGCGCTCACCGACGTGCTGATGAAACACCCCCATGTCTGGGTCATGACCGACGACATGTATGAACATCTCGTCTATGGGGGTTTCGAATTCTGCACCCCCGCGCAAGTTGAGCCAGGGCTTCTTGAGCGCACGCTCACCGTGAACGGGGTGTCAAAGGCCTATGCGATGACCGGCTGGCGCATCGGCTATGCTGCCGGGCCGGTGGATCTGATCAAGGCGATGGGCAAGGTGCAGTCGCAATCCACCTCCAACCCCTGCTCGATCAGCCAGTACGCGGCGCTCGAGGCGCTCAATGGCCCGCAGGATTTCATCCCCGCCAACAATGCCGTGTTCAAGCGCCGCCGCGACATGGTGGTCGAGATGCTGGGCGAGGCACCCGGGATCGAGTGCCCGGTGCCCGAGGGGGCGTTCTATGTCTACCCCTCGGTCAGGGACTGCATCGGCAAGACCAGTGCGGGCGGCGCGAAGATCGCCGACGACGAGGCATTCGCCACCGCGCTGCTGGAGGAAAAGGGCGTGGCGGTGGTGTTCGGCGCGGCCTTCGGGCTATCGCCCAATTTCCGGGTCAGCTATGCCACCTCGGACGAGGCGCTGCGCGAGGCCTGCACGCGCATCCAGGATTTCTGCAAGGGGCTGAGCTGAGGCCATGAGCGATCTGCCGGAATTCTACTTCCGGGTGCGCGAGAATGGCGCGGTGGTGTTCCGGGTCGATTCGGAGAACCGTCAGCGCCGGCTCGAGCTTGACCAGATCGCCGTGGTCAATATCCGCAACGGGCAGATCAAGCCCCAGGGCGAGCGAGTCCTCAGCACGCAGGAGACCGCCGCCATCGAGGAATGGATGGCCGCGCGCAATGCCGAACTGGCCCGCCGCGAGATCGAGGATATCCATCGCGCCGTCGATCACCTCAATCACGTCACCCAATGGGCGCAGTCCAGGGCGAGCGATGCCGAGCTTGAGGAGGTGACCGATACGCTGCTGCTGGCGATGCATGATCTGCGCAGCGTGCTGGTACGCAAGAAGGCCGATCGGCTGATGCAGGGCGGCGAGGGCAGCGGGGAGTGAACGCCGCGCGCAGGCAGACACACCCTTGACTTGTGCGCCGGCAGGGCGCATGTGCAGGCACTGACACCCGCCGCGCTGCCGCGTGAGCAGTCCGCGCCTTGCCGGCGCGAAACGGACGGGACAGCAAGGCATGGCCTTGCCGTCGAGATGGTTCCCACATCACGCAAGGGGGCTTGCGGGCAGGTATTTGCCCGCACCCACTGCAATCGCGCCCCGTGTGACGGGGCCATGCGCGCGGGCGCTGCCCGCCGAAAGGACTGAATTTGACCGATTTCTCCATGCTCGGACTGCATCCGAGCCTCATGAAGGCCCTCGCCACCCAGGGCTTCGACACCCCCACACCGATCCAGGCACGCGCGATTCCGCTCGTGATGGAGGGGCGCGACCTGATGGGCCTGGCGCAGACCGGCACCGGCAAGACGGCCGCCTTCGGCCTGCCGCTCATCCATGCGCTTCTGGGCCTTGCCCGCCCCTCGCCCAAGGAGGTGCGCGCACTGATCCTGGCGCCGACGCGTGAGCTGGTGAACCAGATCTCCGACACGCTGCGCGACTACACCAAGGAAAACCATCTTCGCATCACCACCGTGGTCGGGGGCGCCTCGCTCAAGGCGCAATCGCAACGCCTGGCGCGCGGCACGGATATCCTCGTGGCGACACCGGGGCGGCTGCTCGATCTGCTCGAGCGGGGCGCGCTGACGCTCGGCAATGCGCGTCATCTGGTGCTCGACGAGGCCGATCAGATGCTCGATCTGGGCTTCATCCATGCGCTGCGCCGCATCGCCAAGCTGCTGCCCGCGCAGCGCCAGACGCTGCTCTTCTCGGCCACCATGCCCAAGCAGATGGCTGAGCTTGCCGACACCTATCTGACCAACCCCGTACGCGTGCAGGTGGCCCCTCCCGGACAGGCCGCCGACCGGATCACCCAGTCGGTGCATTTCACCAACCAGGGCGACAAGGCGAAGCTGCTGGAGAGCTATCTGGGCAAGCATCCCGACGAGCTGGCGCTGGTCTTCGCGCGCACCAAGCACGGCTCCGAGAAACTCAAGAAACTGCTCGAGAGCTGGGGCTTCGCCGCCGGCTCGATCCACGGCAACAAGAGCCAAGGCCAGCGCGAGCGCGCGCTCAAGGCGTTCCGCGAAGGTGAGCTCAAGGTTCTGGTGGCCACCGATGTCGCCGCGCGCGGCATCGACATTCCGCTGGTGGCGCATGTCTACAACCATGATCTGCCGAATGTGGCGGAAAACTATGTCCACCGTATCGGGCGCACGGCGCGCG